>JAYWDA010000532.1:0-2307 GCA_043780105.1 Pseudobdellovibrionaceae bacterium
AGGTCCATCAGCAATAATGTCGCTTTTTACAACTTTATCGCCCACTTTAACGATTGGTTTTTGATTGAAACAAGTATTTTGATTCGTTCGCTGATACTTTGTTAAATTGTAGATATCAACGTTCGCACCCAGCTCGCCACCTTTGGCAAATCGACGGATCACGACCCGAGAAGCATCCACTTCTTCAACGATACCATCATTTAATGCAACCACTGAAGTTCCAGAATCACGAGCGACCAAACGCTCAACGCCAGTTCCAACAAGTGGAGAGCGCGAACGAAGCAGGGGCACGGCTTGACGTTGCATGTTCGAACCCATCAAGGCTCGGTTGGCATCATCATGCTCAAGGAATGGAATCAATGAAGCGGCAATAGAAACCAGCTGCGACGGAGAAACGTCCATCAAAGAAACTTTTTCTTTGTCGACGATTTCATACTCACCATCACGACGGATGGTCATGTTGTCAGCGGTTAACTGATTTTTTCCACTGTCATCACGAGTTGCCTGAGCAATCAGATGTCCTGCTTCTTCCAAAGCTGACATATAAGTGATTTCAGTCGAAATTTGGCTGTTATCAACTTTACGATAAGGAGTCTCGATGAATCCATAGTTATTGATACGAGCATAAGTCGCAAGCGAGGCAATCAAACCAATGTTTGGTCCCTCTGGAGTTTCGATCGGGCAAATACGACCATAATGCGTCGGATGTACGTCACGAACTTCAAACCCTGCGCGATCACGAGTCAAACCACCGGGCCCAAGTGCTGACAAACGACGTTTGTGAGTGATCTCTGACAAAGGATTTGTTTGATCCATAAACTGAGAAAGCTGAGAGGATCCAAAGAATTCTTTAACAACCGCGTTCACTGGTTTTGCATTCACCAGATCGTGAGGCATCATGGTGTCGACGTCTTGTAACGACATACGTTCACGAATCGCTCGCTCCATACGAACCAAACCGATACGGTATTGATTTTCCAAAAGCTCACCCACCGAACGAACACGTCGGTTACCCAAGTGATCGATATCATCAACAACACCGCGACCGTTTTTTAAATCGATCAACATTTTGACTGTTGAAAGAATATCTTTTTCAGTCAGCGTACGATGCGATGGAGGGCAATCCTCCATTGAAATTCCAAACTTGTGATTGATCTTAATACGACCAACTTCAGAAAGATCATAAGTCTCAGGATCAAAGAATAACTTGTTGAAATAGTTTGTCGCAGCATCCACAGTTGGAGGCTCGCCAGGACGTTGACGCTTGTAAATTTCAAGCAAGGCTTCGTCTTTGTTATTTACCTTATCGACCAGCAATGTATTTCGCAGGTAAGGTCCAACTGACATACCATCAAAGAAAATCATAAAGAATCGATCGATTCCTAATGACATGGCTTTTTTGATCAATGGTCCGCTCAGCTCAGCACTAGCATCAGATAAGATTTCGCCCGTTGATTCATCGATCAATGGACGAGCTAAAATTTTGCCTTCAAGATCTTCGGCAGAAACTTCAACTTCGCTTAAGTTAATATCTTTGATTTTTTTAACAACAGCCCGAGTGATACGTCGACCGGCTTTAACAAGCACTTCGCCTGTTTTAGGATCAGCGATATCAGCCATTGCACGTTGGCCTGACATTCGCTCGATATCTAGCTTTCTGAAAAGCTTTCCGCCTTTTGAGTAAACTTCGTCAGTATCATAGAAAAAAGCTAATAATTGCTCGGTGTTGTAACCTAAAGATTTCAAAAGAACCGTGACAGGAAATTTTCTTTTTCTGTCAATACGAACATGGATCAGATCTTTTTGATCAAATTCACAATCCAACCAAGATCCACGATAAGGAATTACCCGGGCTGAATAAATTAATTTTCCAGAAGCATTGTTTTTGCCACCATCATGATCAAAAAATACACCCGGAGATCGGTGCAATTGAGAAACAACAACGCGCTCAGTACCATTAATGATAAATGAACCATTCGCCGTCATAAGAGGGATTTCACCCAAGTAAACTTCTTGCTCTTTAACGTCTCGAATAGATCGGGCTTCTGTTTCTTCATCAACATCAAAAACGATCAATCGCAAGGTCACCTTGATCGGCGATGCGAAAGTCATCCCACGCTGACGACATTCATCAACATCGTACTTAGGCGCCTCAAGCTGATAGCTAACAAATTCGAGGCTAGCTGTGTTGTTAAAATCGCTAATTGGAAATACGGATTTGAAAACCCCGTTCAACCCAGCAATCCCGCGGCGATCAGCATCGACATCTTTTTGCAAGAACGCTTCGTAAGAAGACTTCTGCAATTC
>JAYWDA010000533.1:0-2781 GCA_043780105.1 Pseudobdellovibrionaceae bacterium
CAAAGGCCGTTAAATTTAAAACCCGCGTTCCACGTGGCGAGACTATTCCTTGATCGTAAACCTTGTATAAGAACTCGGGCATCTGCACGATGCTTGAGAAAGTTGATAGCAGTAAATCTGATTTTGAAAGGCTTGCATCCCAAAGTTTAAGGGCCAAGGCGTTTGCATCCATGGTTGCGCTAGGTGCTCTGAAGGCACGGGATGAAAGTTCTTTGACCAGTAATTGATGACAAGCTTGGGTTATTGTCGCAGAGCCAAGGCAACCGTTGGTGTTCGGGTATTTAGAAAGTCCCGGGGCCGTTGCGGCCAGAGCTCCGGCTCTGAAAGCCATCTCAAAATAACCAGTGATCATCAGTTGATTTAAAAGAAATGGTTGCTCCTTAAAAGTGGCTCGGCCCGCGCTGATTAAGTCTGAGGACAAATTATTCGCCAAGGTTTGCAACTGTACATCGGCACTGACGGGTCCAGTCGTTCCAGAAAAATCGTCCAGTAAGCCAAATAAAGCCGCCCTGTACTCGCGATTTGTCATCTTCAATGCTGGCGTTAATGATACTTGTGAGGGATCACAACTAAATGAGCCACGCGATAAAATCGAAGACTGAGGAATAGTGCCACTAAGCAAATCTATTGTACCAGAAGTTAAATCGGCTGATTTGAACCCCCCAGAACAGTTATTAAACGAAAGCATGGTCGGAATGGCCAAAAGAAAAAACATCAGTTTATGGATAAATCGAGCCTTCTGAAAAGGTGGTGCCTTTTTAAGATGCGACGCTTTTTCGCTAATAAAGCTGATCAAATTTTTCAATCAAGGCTCCTTTTTTTACGGACAATACTTCGCTTCGATCTCGCCGACGATCATCGCTTGCATGGGATGTCCGCCTTTAAACTTTGTCGCATCAAGAGTGGTCCAGTTAATACCATCTTTACTCCGGTAAGCTTTTTGCTTGTCATAATCTTGCTGCCAGGCACTTGAGATCCCGACATAAGCTCCCGTCACGGGATTAAATTGAGCGGTGATTTCCCACCATCCTGGAGCGTCCGAGCCATCAATTTTAGTTGTCGTTGTTGACCAACTAAGGCCGTCAAAACTTTTCCAAGTTTTACCCTGACTAAGTGCCACAAATTCAGTGCCATTAAAAATAATTGGAGACCAAAGGCCTCCCAAAACTGAGCCTGTCCAAGTTTTGCCGTTGTCTGTCGATCGCGAGACTGTTCCGCTGTTCTTGCTGTAATCAAAGCTCAATGAAACGATCACGGCATTCCCTTCGGCAAAACTTCTTGCCTCGGAATCACCTAAAAATCCTGAAGTGATTAAAGTCCAAGTTCGACCCTGATCGTAACTCATGGCTATTTTTTGGTTGCGACCAGAAATAAAAATTTTATCTTTCAAACGAAAAACCGGTGGATGGTCAGGGATCCCGCTGATACTGGTAACGGCGGGATCTGTCAGGCGCGACCAAGTTAAACCATTGTTACTGGAGATTTGCCAATTTCCATCCCAGCTGGCAGACGCGGTAAAAAGAATATCCTTCCCGTAGGCGACACCGCCGCCCCAATCGCCAGTAAAAATAACATCCCAATTAACACCATCCCGAGATCTTCGAATCGTTCCTTTGTAACTTATATTATTTGGATCCGATCCCCAGCCGTATTTTGCATAAAAATATCCATTTCCAGAATCCATCCCACGAGATGTCCCTGGCGATTCGCCGCCAATAAGAGCTCCGGCGTCAGATTGATCGTGGATCCAAGACAATCCATCATCACATGACATTAAGGTTCGAAATCCCTGCCCCGATCCAATAAAAACTGATTTCATTCCCGATGTGACGGGTGTCATGCTCGGTGCTGTGACTGGCGCCAGAGTGATCGTCCACGAATATTTAACGGCTGTGATTTTACCAGCGCTGTCGGTCGCTTGAACGGCAAACTGATGTATTGAGGCAGTGAGGTTAGTTAAAGTAACGGGGCTTACGCAATTAGAGAAAGCGGATCCATCGAGCGCGCACTGAATAAATAAAGCTCCGGGCGCCGAAGATGTCGCCATAAAAGTAAACAAAGCAGAGGTTTGAGTTGTTGTTAATGAAGGTGTTTGTGTAAAATTGAGCGCCGTCATTGGAGCGATCGTGGGAGGAGTTGCTGGGATTGTCGCGGGAACCGACGAGACCGAAGATAAAATAGAGTCGCCTGACGCCGCCGCATTGATACCCTCCATGCGGTTTGAACAATTTTGAAATGGCATGAGGACAACTAAAAGCATAATGCTTAAAGACATCTTTTTACGCTGACGCATAAATTATCCCCCACCCAAGACCTTCATTGTCCCAGATCCTTATCGGAATTGTGGATCTTTTTGTGATTAAAAAGTGCAAAAATTTCTCATTCTGAGAGATCTAGAAATAAGACACTCTTGGTGAGTCTAAGTTTGAAATTTGAATAAATGTTTTTCGAAATAATCAATTTTTCACGGAGTTGCCTGAACGGTCGGCAGTTTTTAATGTCTCAAATTGAGTCAAAAGTTAAAATTTTTTATCCGACGAAGAAGGGTTCGATTTCGACGTGATTTTCATTGTTAGGATGAAGAAACGATGGCGCCTGACGATCAGGCGGAACCATGCAGTAAAGTCCATACGGAATTCGTGCTCCAACCCAGCCGGGTGGTTTTCGCAAATGCAGATCAGATCGCATCTGTGTATAAACTAAAAACTCATTGTCCTCGGCTTCGTTATAAGCGGCGTGCGCTAAGTTATCAAAAATATCTTCGTTATCAGCATTTAAAAA
>JAYWDA010000534.1:0-2566 GCA_043780105.1 Pseudobdellovibrionaceae bacterium
CAAAAGCCTTTTTACGCTAAAAAACTAGCGGATGTTTTAAATAAAACAATTTCCAAATTGCCAGGTGATGAAAAAGATCGACTTAATACCATCATAAAAACAGAGGAGATTGTTTTTTCTTCCCTTGAACATTTGGAGCAAGTTTTTAGTAACCTGATCAGCAACGCTTTAAAATATTCTAAGCCTTCGAGTTTTATTCAAATTAAACTTGAAGGATTTGTTTTTTCAATTCTTAACGAAGGTGAACCCATCCCTCAGCCAGTCATAGATCGTATCGGCGAACCTTTTAATCGCGCAGAAGGAAATAAATTGCGTGGACATGGGTTGGGCCTGGCCTGGATCAGCTCAATCTGTAAAAGCTATTTTTGGGATTTGCAGTTTGTACCCACCGAGAACACGACGCTTTCGACAATTAGATTTTCCAATAGGTTGTTTGAACACTCGATTGATCAGGCGTCGTTAGATCAATCCCCCATCTAGCTGGCTCAGGTCTTGCTATCTTTCACCACGAACGAGGGAAACAATATTTATCCGCTTCAAGGGTCATTGTTTTGTCCTTTTTTCAAAGATGTAAAACATAACGACACATAAGAGGGTGGGGAACCTAATGAAAAAGAGTGTATATATTTGGACGGCCATTGTTTTAGTAGCTGCAGGTTGTAGCGTAAAATCAAGTGACGACAAAAAGTCGAGTGATGAGGCAAATCAAGCCGTTGATGAGATGATCAAAAAATCTCAACAAGATGTGGATGTGCTAACAAACTCGCTTTATTATGGTGGTCAGCCCGGAAAGATTACAGTTAAAGGTATGGTTGTTAAGAAAACTAATGATCAGTACCAACTCGACGAGCGAATCACCATCGCGCAAAAAGCTGGAAAAGGAAACAAAGGCGTTATTCAAATAAGTGTATCGGAAAAAAACAAAGCCGAACGTTCTGAAGTTGCCGACGTAAAGCCGCTGGCTCAGCTAAAGGATTCAAAAACATTCATTAACATCGGTTGTGAAAACCTTTCCCCTGCTGACACGGAGGGATTGAAAGAGGAATCAAATAAAGGTCTTACGGAGTCAGTCCTTGCGCTCAGTGCTTCGAAGATTTTTATCTGTGGTCCACAGGTTTTGACCCAATCATTTGTTAGTATTTATGCAGACCAACTGATATTGAAAGATGGAGCCTTAGAAGTAAAATCTATTGTCGGATACCTGACTGTTTCGGCGAACAATATTTTTCTTGAGGGTAAAAGCAGTCTGAAGACATCGGGGATTGACTCGACCATTAGTGTTTTACAAGCACCAACATTAGATTTAGTCGTCGGCAGCGAAATTCAAGGCGAAGGAAGTCTTCTTCTGGAATCGTTGGGTGGAAATTGTGTTCAAGAAGATGAAAAGAAATAAGTCGGTTTATCAGGATACGTAAAAAATAAAAAAGCGATGTCTTAAAAGCATCGCTTTTTTATTGCAGAAGCCAAAGTTACGGATTCAGGGCAGGCAAAGACTCGAAATTTAATGAAAAAGTGTGGTGATTCGGTCTTCAGAATACAGTTAACGGTTTTCTGAATACGGTATTTGATGGCTGCACCCAACGGGACAACTTTAGAACCGTTCTCCAAGATTATTCTCCGGAATAAATGATTGATTTAACCAATTTTCTCGGTTGTGTGGAGAACAAGTTTTTAAGTTTCAAAGCTTGTTCTCCATAAAAGTCGGTTCTCCAAGCTCAGAAGTACCCCCTTGACATTTAATAACCAAATGGTTATACTAGTTTTGATGAAGATATCCTTCTTTTCTTCTCATTCTGGCCGTTGTTACGTTGAGGACTTCATTGATGAGTTATCAGTGGGCGACAAGGCGGCCGTCATCGCTATTTTAAAGGATATTGAAACTTATGGCTTATCCGCAGTTGGTTGTCAGTTTCGCCAGATCGAGGGAAAGCTTTGGGAAATTAAAATTAAGGCTCCCGGCGGTGGATATCGAATTTTTTATGTCTTGATTTCAAGTGTAGAAATGATGTGTCTTCATGCTTATAAAAAACAAGGACAGAAGGCTCCAAAAAGAGATTTAGAAGTGGCCCGTAAGAGACTCAAAGAGGTGTTGTCATGAAAAAGAAAATTCCAAGTAAGTCTTTGAATCAATTGGTTTCAAAGTACGAGAAAAATGCAGAATTCAAAATTGCTTACGAAGAAAGACGTTTCTATCTTCAAATTGCACATATGATCCGAGATCTCCGCGAAAAGGTGGGACTTTCACAAGCCCAGGTGGCTAAAAAGGCGAAAGTCAGCCAACCCATGATTGCTCGTCTTGAAAGTGGTGACCATCGCCGGACACCCACGATTGAAACCATTCATCGAATTTTAAATATTTTAGGCTATCAGTTGATCTTGGAAGTGAAGCCTGCGGCTTAAACGCAATATTTAGGAGAGCCTGAAATTACCGTTTATCTACAGTTAAGTGAAGAGAGCCCATTTTAAGATGGTGCCCGGGACTGGACTTGAACCAGCACGACCTTGCGATCGCTAGCACCTCAAGCTAGTGCGTCTACCAATTTCGCCACCCGGGCTTGGTGATGAA
>JAYWDA010000535.1:0-3799 GCA_043780105.1 Pseudobdellovibrionaceae bacterium
CAATTGGTCTCGTAAAATTTTTGACCGGTCATTAAAATTTCTAGGCTGTTTTGACCAGCGTAAGGATTTTTATTTTCTTTGCTGGCGCGGTCGACATCCACACCGTACTTATAAGGAACAAAACCTTGCGGCACTGTATTTTCCGCAGGTAATCGCATGCCAGAATGATTCGGAGAATTTTCATCATACTCTTGCGCCTTGATCGCTGGCGACTCCATCATATCTTGGATCAATTCAATATTCGGCTCGGGGTGCTGCTCTGAACAGGCGGCTAATCCCAAAAATGATAATGCTAAAATTAACTTTGTTGTTTTCATTTAGTACTCCGCCACTTTCTTAACTTCAACGGCACCCAATGAGCTTAACATTGAAGTGATCTTGGACTCGTCATAGCCCGTATCATTGAGGGGAATAAAAATCTCAAACTTATGCGAGGTCAAATCAGGATCAATCACCGGCGGATCAAACTGTGGAAGCTTGCAATAATAAATCAATGAAGTGACCGATGCCAAAGCCGAAAATAAAATAGTTAGTTCAAACATGATAGGAATAAATGCTGGCAATGAAAAGAATGGCTTTCCACCGACATTGATCGGCCAAGAAACCACTGATGTCCACCATGTCAGCCACAAACCTGCGACTAATCCTACGCATGCAGCACCAAAAGAGATATAGGGTATCACCGAGCGTTTGATGCCAATAGCCTCTTCGATACCGTGCAATGGGTACGGCGAGATCGCATCGAATTTTGTAAATCCAGCCTCGCGAACTTTACGAGCGGCCTCGACAACGACATGTTCGTCTAAGAAAATCCCGGCCATTCCGCCAATTCTTTGAGCCATTAGTGACCTCCACTTGTGCCGTGCCCGTGACCTTTTGGATCACGACCGACATCTAATACTGTCTTCACCTCAGCAATAGAAACTGCTGGGAAGGCTCGTAGATAAAGCATAAATAAAGTTAAGAACAAACCAAAGCTGCCGAAGAGAACGGCGCCATCAAAAAAGCTCCAGGCATAATTTCCCCAGTTGGCCGGAAGAAAATCACGATGCAGAGATGTCACAGTGATCACAAATCGCTCAAACCACATTCCGATATTCACGAAAATTGAAATCACAAACATAACTTTTAGACTGCGACGGAATTTTCTAACCCAGAAAAGCTGCGGAATGATGACGTTACATGAAACCATGATCCAGTAAGCCCAACCGTAAGGACCAAAAGCTCGGTTGACGAAGACAAAGCGTTCATACTGATTTCCTGAATACCAAGCCATAAAAAATTCTGAAGCGTAAGCATAACCGACCATCAAACCTGTGGTCATAATGATCTTATTCATCACTTCCATATGATCGATGGTGATGTAATCCTTAAATTGCGGGAATCCGATTCGCACCAAAGTCATCAAAGTGACAACCATCGCAAAACCAGAAAAGATCGCTCCCGCCACAAAGTACGGAGGGAAAATCGTCGTGTGCCAACCCGGAAGACTGGCGACAGCGAAGTCGAAAGATACGATCGTATGAACCGATAAAACCAGCGGCGTCGAAAGGCCTGCTAAAATTAAATAAAGCATTTCATAGTGGCTCCAGTTACGAGCCGTTCCCCGCCAACCCAAAGACAAACCACCATAAATCATGCGGCGATATTTATTTTTCGCACGATCCTTGATCGTTGCAAAATCCGGCACCATTCCAATGTACCAAAAGGTAATTGATACTGTTGCGTAAGTTGATACAGCGAAAACGTCCCATAAAAGTGGTGATCTGAAATTCACCCAAAGCGGTCCCCGTTGGTTCGGATAAGGAAAAAGCCAAAAATCAAGCCAAGGTCGACCTGTATGAAGGAGCGGAAATAAACCCGCCGTCATCACGGCAAAAACTGTCATGGCTTCAGCTGTTCTTGCCACAGAGGTTCGCCATTTTTGTCGGAATAAGAATAAAATCGCTGAGATCAGTGTGCCCGCATGACCGATACCAATCCAGAAAACGAAAGTGATAATCATCGTTCCCCAGGCATTAGGATGATTCACCCCGAGTAAACCCATCCCTTGTGAAATCACTGTACCTAAAATGATCAGATAAAAAATAAGCAGACCTTGCGCGCCCATAAAAAGAGCCAGCCAGCCTTTGCCGGGGACTGATTCAACCGGGGCGCAGATATCGTCAGTGATGGTTTTAAGATCCTTGTCCCCAAGAATCAGTGGATTACGTTTCATCATACGTGTTGACCCGTTTCTTTATCATTATTTCGAATTTTCGACATGTATCGAACAGATGGCGCCGCATTCCATTCTTCAAGAAGGGCGTAGGCTCTTTCGTTTTTAAACATTTGCGAAACTTTACTTTCAGGATCGTTCATATCTCCGAAAGTGATCGCAGAGGCTGGACACGCTGTCTGACAAGCTGTTTTAATATCGCCATCTTTCAGTTCGCGGCGAGCGACTTTCGCAGCGATTCGACCTTCTTTAATTCTTTGAACGCAGAAAGTACATTTTTCCATCACCCCTCGGGACCGGACGGTGACTTCTGGATTCAAAGCCATATGAAGCGGCTTTTCAATTTTATTAACCGTGTAATTAAACCAGTTAAACCGACGGACTTTGTAAGGACAGTTGTTTGAGCAATATCTGGTTCCAACACATCGGTTGTAAACCATGGCGTTCAAGCCATCATCAGTATGAACCGTCGCCAAAACAGGACAGACGGCTTCACAAGGGGCGTTGTCACAATGTTGACACATGACCGGTTGAAAAACTGTATCAGGCGCATCTGGAGTTCCCGTGTAGTATCGATCCACACGGATCCAATGCATTTCACGACCCTGAAGAACATATTTTTTTCCAACGACGGCAATATTATTTTCCGACTGACAAGCTGTCATACAAGCCGAGCATCCCGTGCATGTATTTAAATCAACAGCCATGGCCCACTTATGGCCATTGTATTTATGGCCCGACCAAATCGACCAAGTATGATGGCGATGAAAACCGACTTTTTTGTCTTTAACGTAATCAGCTTTTGTCGCTTCTGCGACGATCAATCGACCTTCCATAGAATGGTGCCCTTGCGTGCAGGCAAGATCGTATTTTTGAAAAGTATTTTTTACTTCTACTTTTTGGCCGGCAAAAATCGCCTGATCATTTTTAAAAGTGATCAACTGATACGCATTTTTACCAATGCCATTAGTGATCTTTCCACCTTCCGTACGGCCGTAGCCGACAGCAACAGCCATCACATCATCATGCAACCCTGGCTGAATATGAGCCGGCAATTCCATTTTGTTTCCAGCCACCGTCAGCTCAAGAATCATTCCTTCAACAAGTTTTAATTTTTCAGCTGTTGCAACAGAAACACTGACATAGTTATCCCAAACAATTTTTGTCACAGGATCTGGAAGCTCATGCAACCACGAGATATTAGTTTCAGTTCCATCGCCCATTTGAACTGTTGGATACAAAACTAATTCGTAACCCGTTTGCGCAGCCGGTGTTTTGATATTTGAAAAGGCATCAGCTTTAAAACTTCGAGAGGTGCCTTTAGCCGTTTCGCCAACATAGCCTTCTTGCAAAACCTTTTGCCAAAAATCCTCAAAGCTTGAACCTTTGCCGTGCTTTGGAAAAATCTCTTCTTTCCAATAATTTTTTAGGTAGTCGTAGAAAGTTTCATAAGCCAGCAAGCGCTTTGGACCCTGCTTCGCAATAAAGCCCCAAGTCATTAATGAGAGCTGGAACGAACGCGTGTCGTACATACTTCGAATCGTCGGCTGTTGAATGGCGATCACGCCACCCGCAAACTCG
>JAYWDA010000536.1:0-1641 GCA_043780105.1 Pseudobdellovibrionaceae bacterium
GGCGAAAAAATCGATGGTTTTGCAATCCCATCAATTTACGCGAAAGCGCAAGTCGATCTGACCTTAGAAAAAAGTGAAGCGACAAATATTTTAGCAAAAATTCCTGCGGCAGGAAGTGGGAAAGCGATTTTAGTCGGCGCCCATGGCGATCACTTAGGTCGGGGAGACGGGGGAAGCTCTTTATCCCACGCCGATGAAAAAGGAAAAATTCATCACGGTGCTGATGATAATGCCAGTGGCGTTGCTGGTGTCTTAGAACTGGCTCATTATTATTCAAATCTAAAAGTACAAGACCCCAAGGCAATTAAAAAAGATCTTTATTTTGCAGTTTGGTCGGCAGAAGAAATTGGTATTTTAGGTTCAACTTATTTTACGAAGCACTGGTCTGAAATTTCAAAGAAACCATTTAAGTCTTACTTTTCAGCGGCTTTGAATATGGACATGATCGGACGCTTGAAGGACCGGTTGTATGTTCAAGGCGTAGGATCTGCGGATCAATGGACACCCATGACAGAACAAATCGCAACAAAAACGGGCCTGCCTTTATCCGTGCAAGTGGATCCCTATTTACCGACGGATTCCATGGCCATTTATTTAGCCGATGTTCCTAGCATTAACTTTTTTACGGGCAGTCATCCTGAATATCATTCGCCCAGGGACACTGCTGATTTGGTGAATACGGCAGGGGAAGAAAAAGTAGTGCAAGTGGTTTCCGAATACATTCGTGAGCTAGCAAAAACCCCCACCGATGTGGTGAAATTTGCTAAAGTCAGCGGCCAAGGTGGAAATCATATGGAAGGGCGATCGTTCCGAATTTATTTGGGGACCATCCCCGACTACAGCCAAGAGGGCGTGAAGGGTGTTCGAGTTTCTGGTATCGCAAAAGAAAGCCCTGCTGAAAAAGCGGGACTTCGAGAAAAAGATGTTATCGTCGAGCTGGCCGGATCAAAGATTGAGAACATCTACGATTATGTTTACGCCCTTCAGGTCGTAAAGCCAGGTCTAGAAACTGTGATCAAAGTGAAACGAAGTGAGGCCCTTGTGGATTTAAAAATTATTCCTAAATTGAAGGAATAATTTCTCATATCCGATGAATGTGCTGATTTGAGATGAATCGCTAAAGTTTATTATAATTTGAGCCGAAGTAAGGTATACGGATGATTTGTGAAAGGACAGTGTTATCTCAGCTCAAAGTAACGCTCCTAAAATTCAACTGAAAGAAGTTCCACAAGCAGGAAAGTATATCAATGTACTTTCGGTTGGAACGGATCTGACTTTCGCAAAAAGCGTTCAATCCACTTTAAATGCACTGCAGGCCACAAATAAGGACACGACCTATCGCATATTTCCTGGGATTTCGAAGGATAAACTTAAAGATTATGCTGAAAAATATCAGCTGCATTCGATCCTGGTTGAAGAAGAATTTATGGATTCGCCAGCTGAACCTTGGCTTAAAGAACTTCAAGAGAATTTGAAGAAAACCCAGTACAATGCGGACGTTCCTGTCATCTGTGTTTGCTCTAAAACCGATTTAACAAAAACTAAAAATATTATGCGGGCTGGATTTACGGATGTTTTTTTAAAGCCTCTGGATCAGAGTTTATTTTTACAAAAAATGAATCTGTACAATAAAAAAATTCC
>JAYWDA010000537.1:0-2869 GCA_043780105.1 Pseudobdellovibrionaceae bacterium
CTAAACTAAAAACTGATTCCAAAAATTCTGTTGCTCCAAAGCTTGAAAGCGAAAAAAATCTAAGCCTGAGAAATATTTTATCCGAGATTGCATCGCATACTGCCGACCCAAAGAATTTTCTGCGTAGTTTAAATCAACAATGACATCAGGGCGCCAATGCTTTGGAGGAAAATTTATTTCTGACTTTGAAGGTACGGCCCATATCACCACTGAAGGTGAATCTATTTCGGAATTTCTTTCTTTTGGTTTTCCTGTTCGTGCTGAATAGCTAGCGGCCTCAGGCCATACTTTTTTAAGCATAGGAAGAACCCCTTCTCCGCCCCAAATCACGGTGGGACCGGATAAATTCCGACTTTTCAAAAATTTTGTAAAACCTAGGTAGTCAGTATTTTCTGCAAACCAATTTTTAATATCTGGGTTCCATGCAAGCGTGTTCACGGTTTTTAATTCTTTTGCTAAGTCAGTCAGTATATAGGCGGCTTCATAAGCCAATTTTTTTAAAGGTGAGGTTACTGCAGCCGCTACTAAACCTAGTGATTGCAAAATAGGCAGGGCTTCGGCCCACTCTTCTTTTTTAATATCGATTGCAAAGAAGGCGTTTTTTCTGTTTTTAAAAAAATCGTAATGCATCAGTGGTGATAAACTTTGTTGTACAGGCGAGCCCAAAACCGCTGCAAAAGATGAAACATTCTCAGGCTGCAACATCCATTCAAAAAGGCTTGGCTGGTCAGGGGCCGAACTTTGCGAGTCATACCAAAAGTTTAATTCCTGCCGACCTTTTTGATAAAGGCGATACCATTTCCAACGACCTTCCAGTGATCTTGGAAGAAAAGATCGATTTTTAACATCCTGCTGTTGCCACTGATGCCCAATCAATAAATCCTTCCAATGCAAAACCATCGGCGAAAGTTTCAAGTGAACACCTGAAAAAAGCTCCAGCTCTTTAATTGCCGAGTAAATATCGTCTTGATGAGACGAACGGATCAATGCCTGACCTTCTTTCTTAATATTTATTTCGGGCATCCCTTCAGCGGGCTGATCAAACCAGGTCGAAGCAGAAATTATTTTTTCGTTTTCTTTCTGTATCGCCGAATCACCAGTACGAAACGAGTACAGCGATTTGCAGCCTTTAAAATTCTTTGAAAATTGCTTCATCTGTAAGGGCGATAAAAGGTCATCTCGAAGTTCGTAAAAATCTGGTATTCCTAACGCTTGATGATGAAAGTCGTTAGGGGAAATTGTTTTTATACCTGTCACTTTGATTGCTGCTGCTTTTGACAGTGGCGTAAAAACAGAAAGAAAGAGCTGCTTTTCTAAATTTCTTGCAGCCTGACTTAAAGCAAGCCCTTCGGGCAAAGTATAAATCCTGTTCGCACGGGCAGCGAACATGGGCTCGCGCTCACTTCGTTTAGTTTCGAATTCCAACAGCGGCTCGGTGCCTATTAAAAGTTGGGGCCGGTCCGTAAAGATACGACCTAAAGAGTCGCTAGCGCGCCGAAGCCAAATCACTTCGACGTCGTTAGGAATATTTTTTAAATTAAACCCAGCACCAACGGCTATCAGTTTCGCATCTGAAGATAACTTTTCAAAAACTTTTGCTTCTAAATCTCTAAAAAACTTTTCGCCGTCCGTAATAAATATATCTTCGATACTTCGGCCCTGTTCCTTTTCAATCTCGGTGTCTAAATCATAAAAAGGTCCCGCTTCGGGAAAGTTTTCTAAGCAACGTTTAAGAAAGGATGATTTGCCTGTCCCGCGATGACCAATGATAACTTTCAGGCTTAAAGCTAAATTCAAGATCGGATCTTTTTCTTCATAGCAGCAAAGACTTGCACGATATTTTTAATTTTGACGTTATGACGAATGCACAGCCCGGGCCGAACAGGAAAAATAAAATAAAGATCATCTTTTTTGTTTTTCTTCTTATCCATCATTAGTTTATTTTCAAGAACTTTAGAGGTTAATTGATTTAACGATGACTGAAGGTGATAAGAAAAATTTTGATACAGGGGACTTCTAGAAATAACCTGATATTGCTTCGCTCCCAGGAAGCCCAAGCTCTGACTCCACTCTGTCGCAAAAACAAGTCCCTGGCCGACAGCACGCCCATGGCTGATGCCAAGTTTTGCCTCAATCACATGACCCAGAGTGTGCCCTAAATTCAGAATTTGGCGATAGCCTTTTTCTTCCCTGGGATCATTCTGCACAATTCGATATTTGGCTTTAACCGCCAGCGGCAGCACTTTCCACATTTTCTTTTCATCAAGGCTTTGTAAATTTCCAACTTGGCGCCAAAGGCTTTGCCCCTCGATCAGAGCCATTTTAAAAAGTTCTCCGGCTGCGTCTGCCAATAAATCTGGAGGCTGGTGTTTTAGAATATCTCGAATAATAAAAATAGTTTCGGGAGGATGAAATGTCCCGATTTGATTTTTAATAGCCGAAGCATTGAGTCCATTTTTTCCACCATGCGAGGAATCCAAAGCGGCAAGCCAGGTGGAGGGAATAAGGACAAGTTTGGTTCCCCGTTTAAAAACACTGGCAAAAAATCCTGCAAAATCACCGACGGATCCACCACCCAAGCCGACAATTTTTAAATCTTTTTGATTGTGGTTTTGCAAAAGCTTTAAAATTTTTCCGACGTGCGATGGAAATTGATTAAGATCTTTTAACTGCTCCCCAGCCTTCACGGCATAGCGCAGGGGAAACCTTTTTATTATTTGGCGTAAAGCAGGGTGGGTCTTTAACTTTTCATCGTAAATAAGAAAGCTAGAATCTGCTTTGAAGTCCGTTGGGGAAAGTTTTTCTTGATATTTAATGACCGACTTTTGAAGTTTTGACATTTCCCAATTTTATCTGAGGCCTTGCGACA
>JAYWDA010000538.1:0-2907 GCA_043780105.1 Pseudobdellovibrionaceae bacterium
CCTGTGCGGCCCGAAAAATTCAGAGGGTTTTTTGCAAACAATTAAGCGCTGAGTGCGCAAATATGCAATTTCGACAAGGTTATGTCAAAGAAAAATAAATTCTTTTGTAAAGGGTTTCAAAAGTTTCATTTTTTGAGGAAAATTCAACCCTGAAGGACAAGAGCTGGATCTAAGATTTTAAGAAACTTAGCTCTTAAACTAGCGACCCAAGCGCTTTAAAATCTCAGCTTTGACCTTGGGCGGCACAACTGAGTACTCGAGGAAGTCCATAAAGAAAGTCGCGCGCCCCTGACTGAGGCTTCGAATATCAGTGGCGTAACCGAATAAAGTCGCCAAAGGCGCCTCAGCGTGAATAATTTGCCCGCCGCCTGACTTCATATTCATTGAAAGAATGCGGCCTCGGCGTGAGTTTAAATCTCCAACAATATTTCCGACAAAATCATCGGGACAGGTGATTTCAAGTTTGAAGATGGGCTCTAAAAGCTCCACCTTTGCTTTGCGCACGGCATCTCGAAATGCCAATGAAGTCGCGGCCTTAAATGCCATTTCACTAGCAGAATCAGGCTCAGTTCCGATAGACGTAATAGTTCCTTTGATACCAATCAAAGAGTAATTAGCAATAGGACCCACTTCAGCAGATTCACGAAATCCGCCCTCGACCGCTTTCAAAAACGGCTGGGTGAATTCTTTGCTGATCGGAACCAGGCTGATAAATTGGATGCCTTCTTTTTGATGAATAGGTTCAATTTTTAAAGTGACGCGAGCGAAATGCTTTTCGTTGGCAACTTCACGCTCATAAGTGTGGTCTTCTTGCACCGTCGATGAAATTGTTTCACGGTAAGAAACCTGAGGCTTTCCGACATTGGCTTGAACCTTATGTTCGCGCAGCAATCGGTCCACTAAAATTTCTAAATGCAACTCGCCCATTCCGGCTAAAAGAATTTGTCCCGTCTCGGGATCTGTTCTGAGGCGACAAGAGGGATCTTCTTTTTCTAGCTTGGCTAAACCCTCTAGCATTTTCTCTTGCTCTCCGGAAGATTTGGCTTCAATCGCAACTGCAATCACAGGCTCGGGAAAAGTGATAGATTCAAGCACAATCGGATGAGCTGTTTCACACAGCGTGTCTCCGGTGCCTGTAAATTTTAATCCGATCGTTGCGCCAATATCGCCAGCCTTCAGTGACTGAATTTCTTCCCGCGAGTTCGCATGCATTTTTACCAGACGCTGAATACGTTCTTTTTTCTGTGTACGAGGGTTGTAAAGCTGATCTCCGACCTTCACTTCACCTGAGTAAACTCGGATGTAGGTCAAAGTCCCCGAGAAAGGATCATTGGCAATTTTAAATGCTAGGGCGGCTACCGGTACATCAAATTCAAGCTGACATAAAATTTCTTTATCAGGACGGTCCGGATGAAATCCCATCATTGGTGGAACATCTGTCGGTGCTGGCAAATAATCAATCACAGCATCAAGTAATGGCTGTACACCTTTGTTTTTAAACGCAGCTCCGCACAAAACAGGAAAAGCTTTAATAGCTAAAGTCCCCTTGCGAAGGGCCGCTTTTAATTCGGCCGACGAAATTGCGTCACCGTTTAAATATTTTTCAAAAAGCACATCATCGAATTCAACAATTTTTTCGATCACTTCAGTTCGGTACCGAGCGACTTCTTCTTTCATGTCAGCAGGGATTTCGACGATTTCAAAATTTTCGCCAAGACCTTGCGCACTCCACATCATAGCTTTATTTTCGATCAAATCGACAATGCCTTTAAAATTTTCTTCTAGGCCAATGGGAACTTGGATTGGAATTGGATTGGCTTGTAGGCGCTCTTTTAACGAGTTCACACTCATGACAAAATCAGCACCGACGCGGTCCATTTTATTAATAAAGCAAATACGGGGAACTTTATATTTATCAGCCTGTCGCCAGACTGTTTCCGACTGGGGCTCAACCCCATTGACGCCGTCGAAGACTGCTACCGCACCGTCAAGAACACGCAACGAACGTTCCACTTCAATGGTGAAGTCCACATGCCCTGGTGTATCGATCAGATTTATTCTGTGATCTTTCCAATAACACATGGTCGCAGCAGAGGTGATCGTAATGCCACGCTCTTGCTCTTGGGCCATCCAGTCCATCGTGGCTGCGCCATCGTGAACTTCGCCTATTTTGTGACTTTTTCCAGTGTAGTAAAGAATTCGTTCGGAGGTGGTCGTTTTACCGGCGTCGATGTGTGCCATGACGCCGATATTTCGAGTGAACTTAAGATCCGCAATGATCTTTGGATCTTTGTAAGACATGAGTTAAAAATTACCAGTTGTAGTGAGAGAATGCTTTATTCGCCTCAGCCATACGATGAACGTCTTCTTTTTTCTTGATCGCGTTGCCACGATTGTTGAAAGCGTCCATGATTTCGCCAGCTAATCTGCGGGCATAATCTTTTTCGCCACGAGAGCGAGAGTATTCAACCATCCATCGCATAGCCAAAGAAAGACGTCGCGTCGGACGCACATCCACTGGAACTTGATAAGTGGCTCCGCCAACTCGGCGAGAGCGAACTTCGATCGAAGGTTTCATATTTTCCAAAGCTTTTTTAAGAATAGCAATAGGCTCCTCGTTAGGAACTTTGCCTTTGAGTTCTTCAAGAGCTCCGTACAACAATTTTTGTGCCGTGCCTTTTTGGCCACGAACCATCATTTTGTTGATCAGTTTTGCAACGACGATGTCTTTGAAAACTGGGTCTGGAAGCACTTCTCTTTTAAATGTACGTTTACGTCGAGACATTAAATTATCCTCACCTATTTTTTAGGTCTTTTAGTTCCATATTTTGATCGGCTGCGCAGACGTCCGTTAACCCCTTGAAGGTCAAGAACACCACGTACAATGTGATAACGAACACCTGGAAG
>JAYWDA010000539.1:0-6063 GCA_043780105.1 Pseudobdellovibrionaceae bacterium
CCCTTCTTTTTTGTATCTTCAAAATCTTCGTAAGTTATTGAAAACACTTTTGGTTGAGCCACTCAACCTTTAAATTTCAACTAAACTGTGGGCAAGGCCTCGTGATGAGTTGCTTATTGGGAATAAACGGAAAATCGCAGAACTAGTACATACTAATTGCAAGACACTCGAACTCGTTAAATTAATATATTACTTTGAAAAAGAAGAATTTAACTTGATTTGTGATAGTTCTTCTTATGGTTCGTATACAATAGAAAAAAGTATTTTTTTTGATGCGAATAAAAATAATCAAATTACAAAGTTTTATTTTAACTTATCTTTGAAAAATTTTCTACATAAACTTTATTTTTATTTGATTGGATTACTTGTCGCACATGCTCTTTTTTATTTTCAAATTAAAAAATCAATAAACAAAAAAGTTTTATTCGAACTCGAATCGGCATCGAACAAAATTCACCTCATGCTAGCTAGAAAATTAGCCCATGATATAAGATCTCCACTATCATCATTGAATTTAATCTCTTCTAAAATTAACGACAGAGTTATTAAAGATTTGCAATTACAAGTTATAAATCAAATTAACATAATTGCCGACGATTTACTCAATCCAACAAAAAGAAAAATTATAACTTTCGATGAACTACTATCTTTAATTACGACAGAAATTTCATATAAAACTGATATTTTTAATCGGAAAATATCATTGAAAAAAAATATTACTGACAAAGACTTAACAGCTTTGATTCCGGCTAATTTCCAATCTCACATAACCAATTTATTACAAAATTCAATCGAGGCAACTTCTTCTGAAAATTGTATTGAATTAGTATTTTTATCTGTTGGAAAAAGAATTGAAATACGGATAAAGGATAATGGAATCGGAATGCCCGAACATATTCTGCGTCAGATCGGAAAAACAGAAATTAGCTTTGACTCAATTGGTTTAAAATCTCTTTCTGGTAACGGAATAGCATTGATGAATCTTTTTACTGATGTTGAAAAACTAGATGGCAAGATTGACATTCAGTCCGAAGTAAATTTGGGTACTGAAATTATTATCTCATTGCACGCAAACTTTTAGTTTTTATCTTTAATTTTTTTGAAACTTGAACAATGGTGCAGAGTTTGTAACTTTCGATTGATCTTCATCCGCTCAATACTACATCATAGACCTATGCTTTCAAATAAATCCATTAACAACACAATCTATGATTCCTTCTTCTTAGAAAAAACATTTAACGCCCCCGAGATGCTAGCCTTTTCAAAAACAGAAATCGAATGGCTAGCTGCAGAACTAAACCTGTCTAAATCTGCAAAGATACTTGATGTTGCCTGCGGTTCCGGACGGCACCTAAAGGCATTTGTAGATCTCGGCTATAAACCCTTCGGTCTAGACCGAAGTCCAGATTGCGTAAAATTAGCGAAGCAGAATTGCCCCGCACTTGCAGAGCGAATAATCGAAGAAGATTTTTTAAAATTCGTGAAGGACAGTCGGTTAGAATATGACTTGGTTTTTATAGCTGGAGCTAGTTTTGGTTATGATTCGTCGCTGGATATAAATCTTGAGTATCTAAAAAACTTAATGCAGATAGTTTCCCCTGGTGGCCACTTAGTAATTCAGTTCCTGAATAAATCATGGGCCGAATCTTACATAAAAAATAAACTTACATTCTGGACTGAAAATAGCGAATTTTACACTTTAGATAAACGCACACTAAAAGGCGATTTACTTCACAGCGAGAAAATTTTTATTAAAAAGGATGATTCGCTTCAAAAGAAATATGGTGACGTGATTTATACATTTACCGAAGCCCAGCTGACAAAACACGTTCACACCATAGCATCCGAACTGAACTTGTCCTTTAGAGTTCAAAAATTATCAGATTCATTCAGCATTAAAACATTTGAAGAAAACACTTCCGCAACTCCAATCCTCATCCTTCAAAGAACCTAAAAAAAAAGCCCAGCTTCTTCAAGCCAGGCTTTCATTAAATAACAAAACCAATTTCCTCCAAGCGATCTTCTTAATCTTCTCCAGCTTATCTTTAATCACAGAGTTTTCTTGCTTAAGCGTTTGAACTTCGCGAACAAGAAGAACCATTTTCTTCTGCAGTTTATCTAATTCGATAGAACCCACCGAACCTGGTGCAAAACCGCCCGCAGCGCTATTTCATCTCCAAACATAGCATCGCTGGTGAAAAGTGAGCCCTTCGCAGTTGAACTAGTTTACTCATGATGTTCTCCTATAATTTCTTGGCGGAGATTTGATATAAAAGCTTGCCACTACTAATGGCTAGTATAGGTCCAGGCTATTTTGAAGTTAGCAAAATTATTAAAAGTAATGAAATACGTGTGTTTGCTGAAAGATAATTCAATTTTTATTTGTGCACACGTGGTAGTTTGATTTCAACTGAAGTGCCGATCGATACATCCGATCTAACTTTAAAGCTACCGCCGACCTCTTCAACAGATTTTTTTGCATGATAAATACCGAGACCGTTGCCATTTTCTTTTCCTGATGTGAAACCCTTTTTACCGATTTGCGCTAGCGTGTCTTTTGGAATGCCGGCACCATTGTCTGCGACTGTAATCAAAATCGCTGACTGATAAATCCTTACGGAAACTGATACCGCTCCTATGTTGATTATTGATTCAACAGCATTATTAATTAAATTTGAAAGTAGGCTAGTAAGTGCACTTTCACTTATTTTGACACTAGCATCGACAACATCATCAGCTTCACACGAAATTAAGATATTATTTTTTTTCTTAAATTCAATTTTTTTCTCTTCGATTAAATTAGTAATTATTGGCAAAACATACACAGATTCGTTAAGGTCTGGCTTCAAAAATGTCTCATGTACATCTGCATTAACATTATCCCCCGCATCCAACAATCGATGGTGAAGCAAATTATCTGCAATATCATTTATTCGCTTAATTGCGTTATTTATAACAGCTTTAGTTTCCGCTTCTACTTGTACCGTGCTCATTGTCATGTTTAATGCCGAAAGTGGTGATCGAATATCGTGTGAAACCTGCGAAGCCAAATCGGACAAAACTTTCCCTTTCTCAAGTTCAATACTCTTAAGTGCCATTGAAACTAAATTTTTAATCGGCGTAAAATTAATTTGAGCAGTAGATTTATTCTTAGAATCGAAAATTTTTTCTGCTCTTCTGACAGAGATCGCGGCTGGCCAGATTGAAAATAATAAAAGGAGAATTGATACTATAGCAATACCTAAACTTGCAGATGCTGAATATAAAAACGCGATATGTTTTTCTTTTATATCGAAACATTCGTCCCTTATAATACGTACTTCAAACACATTTAGAGATTCTGCAAATTCATATTTTCTGTCAAAGCTCGCTAGACATTCTGGACGAACTTGCCTGTCCATTGTCCAACTTGCGAAGGTAAAACTAAGATTTTCACCACCAAGAATATGCGCTTCGGTAATGCCTCTCCCTTGAAATTTAGGATTAGACATAATTCTTTTTAGGTCCTGGTCTGCAATTGCTGCGGATTGAAGTCTCGCTATTGCAAGTGGGCCTGATTCAACAGCACCAAATAAAAATTCAAGATCACGCGCCTGAACCTCAGCACCAACCAAGTTTGCCAATGATTTTGAAATCATTAAACTCGCGACAAAAGCAACCAATATGCCCATAATGACAAAAACAATTACTTTTTTGCTAGAGATCTCAGAAAGAAAAACCATTTTAATTACACTTATTTTTTGGCAAAAAAGTTAACTCGCTTTTTCTGTTCCACGCTAAACATAACGGCAAGCTTTTCCGAGAAAAAGCTGTTGGGAATCTTCTTGCAATCGGTGCCAACGCGTATTCTTGCATGGAAATTTTCTCGAATTCTGCAAGTATTTTCGTGTCCGGAGGAATTGTTGAAGCAGAAATATCAGAAATTTTTAGAAGAATTTTTTTTGTCTTTGGCGCTTTCGCGATAAAATCTTCTACATGGTCCCATTTTAAGATGTCCTGCAATATAACATGCCTACCTTCAATCATTCCTGAGGAGAGAATCTGTAAATCAACATCTGATCTACTTGAAGGAAAGTAAACAAGTTCGACTTTTAGCTTACTATTTGCCAGCGCTTTTTCCATAAAGGTTTTGTAAATCGGAGTGCCATACCCAATAACAATTTTCTTTTTTGGAAAATTTGATTTTCTACTCGCTCTTTCCCATTTCGTTTCTTTTTTATATCCAATCTCCCCCTGAAGAAAAAAACCATCTACATCCTGTATGCCAGACTCTTCAGGCAGTTCAGAAAAAGCGCCTCGCAACCAAGCTACAATCTGCCTACGTTCTGTTAGACTTAACCGGTTAGTGTTTGGTTGTGCCGTTACAGCTGATGCATTTGGGCTTTTTAATTTAATCAACTCGGAAAGTGACTCAGTGAAAACCTCTGGAAAAATTGACATGTCTGTATTTTCACAATGCTTCTTCTCATGAATAGCAACTTTTTTGTTTTCAATCACCATTCCCACGGAATCGTTTCCTTTGAAAAACGGATACTTGAATATTACTTCCATATCAGAAGTCGACTCACCATGATCAAGTCTTAGTGGCCAAAATCTGTTGTGCCGGGAATTAGTACTCAAAGCCTCGCGCACCACACCAGTTAAATTCTGAATCTCCGACTTAAACGTTAACTTGAACGTTTTATCGTCAATTAATTCTATGCCCTTATACTTTTTATCGAGCCAGCCAGTCTGGTTTATGTCCGCTGTACCTACGACTCGAACGCGATCTCCGAGAAGCCTGAAGGTTAACGTCTTTGCTATTCCAAATGCAGCTTCACGTGCTGTCAGACTTTTACCATCGCTCCAAATAGAATTAGGAGAAATTCTACCGGTAAAAACCTTGCCGTCAGGTGAAAACTCGTATTGGGAAAGAATTCCTTCTTCTGTTGAATCCGTTGAAATGTAAGATTTAAGTAACATCAAATATGCGAGCTCTTTCCCATCTTTGATTTCGCGAAAAGGGTAAAAATTGATTTTTTCTACTGGAACGCAGTAACTTAATATTTCTGTATTTAATTTTTCTGCTTTTGCCGAAAGTGATATAATTGCTGCAAACAAGATTATAATTTTAATCATTACATTTTACCGGTGTGAGAAATCTTAAGCTCAAGTGTTGCCGGTGCTTGGATTACGCTGTCCAGTAATATTGTTTCTAGTGCGAGTTTTGCGGGTAGGCTATTACTGTTCAGCGCGTCGGCACCCATTGCAAGCGTCAAGAGCCTAATTGAATCTCTATTGAACTCATCACGCAAAAATATCAATCTCGGTAGATCATTTTCTTTAGATCTCATTTCTTCAATTTCTGCTAATCGATTTTTCAAATCTAGAATCGATCGACTTACTAGCTGATGCCTTGGATGCTTCGAACCAGTTACGATTTTTACGGCTTCGTTAATAGCAGTCTTTCCAATTCCAAGCTCGGGTATCACAAACTTTGATTTTCGAGGTAATGCGGGCTGCGTCTTGGCTCGAGAACTGACGATATCAGATAAATTAATAATTTTTTCGTTGAAAGTCATGCTTACAGTACTTGTTCCATTCAGACAGATCATTTGTTGTCTGTGGTAAGTTATACCGCTCATGGAAGTTTTATTAAATTCGTTGGGAAAATCGGTAAGCGCAAAGACTACCGCTGAATCAGTTTCAAAACCTATTAACAATAAGTCGAATATTCCAAAACCACATACCCACGGTGCTTTTCCACTTATGATAAAATGCTCTAATAGTAATGTTGCTGAAATTCCAGCACCACCTGGTTTAGCCAAATGGGTTGTGGCTAAACCACAAATTTTTTCTCCCTTAACGATCGAATTCCAAACCTTCGGATGCTTTTGTTGCCAAATCCTCAGCGTCTGAAGGCGCTCTATCGCTGCCAGATGCTGCCACAGTGTAAATGCTAATGACGTCGAAGCACCAAATATACTCTCTAAGTCTTCATTTAAAGGCAGGTCTTTTTCCAAGTTGATATTTCCAGCTAAACCCAGGACAAGTTTTCTAAGGCATGCTTCGAGCGCCGCTGGA
>JAYWDA010000540.1:0-1995 GCA_043780105.1 Pseudobdellovibrionaceae bacterium
TGACGATAAGTTAAAACACCACCTTCAAAAGAATGCGCTGAAAAAGTTTTCGATTTACAAACAAGTGAAGCATCAAGGGAATGTTCTTTATTTAAGTAAAACAAAGAAAAAAAATCAGTGGGTTTTTTTATTTTGACAGGAATTGAGGTTAATTTTCCTGCTGGAAAATGAAAAAGTTTTTCGCTTGCCAGGCTCGGTTTGAATTCTTGTAACCAGCCGTTGATGTCTTTATTGGTCTTATTTGTCACCTGCAGCTGTCCGCTGGAACAGCCCTGGGGCCAGCGTAGAACTTCAGCAAAGGTTGATTTCGTCACAAGTAAAACAAACAGCAAGATAACCAAAGTAATATTGACTCTATTCATAGGTCTGGGATCGGTTCACTTTTAGGTCGACTTGAGTCGCGGCCTGAACAAGTTCAATTATCAACTTAAAACTAGACTTTGGTTTTAAGGTTTTCTACATTTGAGAAATCCAAAATGAAGTTGAATCTGTGTTCTCGGTCATTATTATTTTTGTATCTGATGTTTATCAGCTCGGTTTCATCAGCTGAAGACTTAGGTTCCATCAAATCAACATTATTGGGACTAGAGCTAAATCATTACCGTTACGTCGAGCCCGGTTTGATTGCGCATTCGGGTCTGATGCTGGGTATCTCGGGCGAACTCGCGATAAGATATCTTGATCAGCTTGAAGGTGTCACAGCCGCTCAGGTTGTCTTCGGAGAATTGACTTATGATGGTTCACTTTGTGATGTGAACACCAATGTGTGCTCGGATTACAAAGCTAAAACGTCGGACATCATCGCCAAAGTCAGCCACCGTGTCGATTACTTATCTGATTTTGGAATTCATTTTTTTATCGGACCAGGATTTAGGTTTTTAATCGATAAAGGCATTGGTTCTGGATTCTACACACGCATCGGAAATTATTTATATGCACCCATTGGTTTTAATTTTCTTTTTAAAGATATTAAATTTGATTTTGAATATGATGTTTTTATTTCGGGCTCTATGTATTCAAAATTATCAGAGGTGAATAAAACTTTTGGCAATGTTCGTCACACACAAACAACCGGTTCTGGGCACAAGGTCACGCTGAGTCGCCGTATTGACGATTTGACCACAGTGCCCCTGGTCGCCAGTTTATATTATGAAAGTTGGACGGTGGGTGATTCTAATACCGAAGAGCTTCAAGTGAATGGCCAACCTAGCGGAAATTTCTTTATCGAGCCTAAGAATTTTACCCAAGTTATAGGCCTTAATTTCAGTTTTTTGTTTTAAAAGCTTAAATTATCACTTCATTTTCATCTATAAACACCAAAATGATAGTTGTTCTCATTCTCATGAAAACTCAGTAAAAGTCTGTATCTATGCAAAAGCCAGAAAAATTTATGATTATTAAATCCATATCAGGGCCCGATGACATCGTTAAAAGGTTGTATGATTTAGGTTTATTCCCTGATTTGAAGATCGAGATTATTCAAAAAATTTCTTTTAACTCAGTCACTGTTTTGCAATTCAACGAAACTATTTTAGCCTTAAACGAAGAGGAGATTTCATGTCTGCATGGGTCTTAGTAGGATCTCCGAATTCAGGAAAAACAACACTTTATAATTGGTTAACGGGATCAAATTTTAAGACAGTTAATTACCCAGGCGCCACGGTCGAATACAGTGTCGGAAATTTACAAAGTCACTTAAGTGAAGTCAACGTTGGTTATTTGCCAAAGATTATCGACACTCCGGGAATTTATTCGCTTCAAGCCCAGAGTGAAGATGAGCAAGTTACTTTTTCAACTTTATTTTTAAAAAATGCCGGGCAAGAAAAAATCAACGGAGTCGTTTGCGTTTTAGACGGCACACAGTTATCGAGGCATTTAGTTTTAGCACAACAGCTGAAAGAATCGGGATATCCTATAGTCTTTGTGGTGACCATGTCAGATTTATTGAAAAAAAATGACATTTTGTTGAACCTGCAGAATTTAAAAAACGAAATG
>JAYWDA010000541.1:0-3619 GCA_043780105.1 Pseudobdellovibrionaceae bacterium
GTTTCGGATATAAGAGCTTCAAGAATTATAAACTCAGAACGCTAAGTGCTTGTCTTCTCTGGAAAAGTTGATTTGATCTACGGTTAAGTGAGGAGAGCCCTTTATTTTCGTCTGGCGAAAATGGTAGGGAGTACAGGAGTCGAACCTGCGACGTCCACCTTGTAAGGGTGGCGCTCTACCAACTGAGCTAACTCCCTATTGGTAAATTCATAAGTTAAAACTAGGTAACAAAGAAGCCAGGCTTTGTCGAGGGCTTATTTTCGACATCGCCTTTTACGCTTAATTTTTACCCTTACAAAATGCCGCCGTCGGATCATTAGAAATTTTAGATATTCCTAAATGAACGTATTCGTCGCGACCTTGCGGCTGAATAGAAAGCAGGACAACCTGTCCGTCAATAGGCGTGACGCTGATGTCTTTCATCGGCCCACCATAGTCAAACGAGCGCACAAAAATTCCATAAGCTTGGCGAACATTCAGGTAGAACATATCCGTCACGATATTGTTCTGAGTTCGCACGGCTGAACCTTGACCGTAAGCAACCTCTTTGCAGGTGACGACATCAATTTGACGAACTTCAAAGCGGCGATTCTGAGCATCGCGAGTAATTTTAAATGTGTAGTAAGATTGAAAGCTGCCATTTTGGGCCAGCCAAGTTCCTTCCATCATGCTCCACGGGAAGGTTTTTCGAACGCTCCATGGCCAAGGAACAAAGCGGTCATCTTGAATCAAGAAGTTGGTATCCACTCGCCTTGGTGGCGATGAGAAGGGGCGAAAGCCTGCATAGGTTTGAGCACCCATCCCAACCAGCATGATAACCATCAAAAGTTTTCTCATAGAGTCCCCCATTAATGCTCTATATGAATTTTTGCGGATTTATTCATATAATAACCGTTTTTTGCTCTGAAAATATATTTTGGTTTGTCGAAATCTGGCTCAATCAGTTTTCGCAACCGCTTGATGGTCACATAAACTTTGTTGTCATGGACGCCAGGATCATAGGGTTGCTTCCAAACATTTTCGACTAAATATTCTTTAGAGCAAACGCTGCCCTGATTTTGTACGAAGATGCGTAACAGATCTAACAAGATAAACTGATTTTTAAAATCAATTCGACCTAATTTTCGTTCAACAACGGCGTGATTTTCTTCTTCAAAAATTAAATCAAAACCACGGTCGACAAAACCGCCCAGTTTTTCGATATAACTTTTAATCATTTTTGAAAGGCGGATTTGGTTTTTGTGATCCACCGTCTTTTGCGCCAGCTTAAGATACATTTGAGCCATATCTTTATCACCTGCATCGGCATAAATTGAACCTAATAGCGCTAATAAGTACGTGCCAGTGACCATGTTTTTAGTTTCGCGCAAGTCATCGTAGGTTTTCCAAACGACATCAATCGCTTCATCAAACTTTCGCAGCTTTCTTAAAATATCGGCATTCAACATCGACGTTGAAATCTTAAGTTCCGGCAAATTATAAACTTGAAAGAACACTTGCAGATTATAAATTTCTTTCAAGGCCTCAGGCAGGCGATTGATCGGGTGGCTTGAATAAACAAAGGCCAAACCAAAAATGGCGTGACAAATATCTTCTTTGACGTCGGCCGCCAGCGCAATGGCTAAGGCCTTTTGCAAGTAATCCAGAGCAGTTTCTTGCTGATTTTTGTAAGAGGCACACAATGCCAAGGTGTAATAAGTTTTTGAATTCAGCTCGAAGCCTTCTTTTAAAACTAAATCTTGAAGGCGTTCTTTGGTGCTGTTGATCAGATCATATTCTTCACGTTCAGCATAAATTCGTAAAAGTAAGTTGTAGCATTTCAAAAAACCAGAAACGTTTTTCTTGGTAAAAAAAGTTTCAGAAGCTTTTGTTAAATGAACGGTCGCCAACTGAAAGTCGCCACGGTCGCAGTAAAGACGACCTAATTCAAAATTTTGATCAAGAATTGGATCAGTGGATGAATCGACGGACGCTGCCAAATTAGCCCCTAAAAATCTGTGAAAGACCGTGGGATTGGTTCTGTCAGAATCTGTTTTAAAGGTCAACGGAGGAATGAAAAAAAAGGCCCCTGTCGTTTTTAACCAACAGGGGCCTAAGAATAGCTTGCTTACAAATTAAACATTTTTAATGCGCGTGCTGAGATTGCCCCGTGTACTGCGCCTTAATCCCAAAATCCGCTGCCTTCATATTTTTGAACAGCTCCTTAGGGTTTTTGATATCTAATGCGTTAATCAGCACTTGATCGACATGATCGACCAGGATGACTTTCAGTTCGCGCAAGACTTCTTTAGGGATGTCTTTCAGATCCTTTTCGTTCTCTTTCGGGCAGATGATCATTTTGATTCCGCCGCGATGAGCCGCTAGGATCTTTTCTTTCAGTCCGCCAATTGGCATAACCTTTCCACGTAAAGAAATCTCGCCTGTCATTGCCACAGTTCGTCGGACCGGGATCTTTGTGATCGCTGAAACGATAGAAGTGGTCAGCGCAATTCCAGCCGAGGGTCCGTCTTTGGGGACAGCGCCTTCTGGCAAATGGATGTGCACGTCGACATTCGAGAAATATTCCTTATCGAAACCAAAAAGTGGTCCCCGAGACCTTACATAGCTCATGGCCGCCGAACAGGATTCCTTCATCACATCACCTAACTGACCCGTGACGGTGAATTTACCTTTGCCTGGAACAACGTTGGCTTCAACTTGCAATAAGTCGCCGCCCACTTCGGTCCATGCCATTCCATTTGTAAGACCGATTTCGTTTTCGTCTTCGATCTTTCCAAATTTATATTTATGTGCGCCCAACAGCTCAATTAATTTCTTCGGAGTCACAACATAAGCCTTACGGTTTCCCGAGACTTTCACTTTTTTAGTGCTCTTCGGATCTTTTTTGGCTTCTTCCATCACAAGTTCTTTTGCGACCTTGCGACAGACGTTAGCGATTTGTCTTTCTAGGTTACGCACGCCGGCTTCCCGGGTGTAATAACGAATCAAGTTTCGAATCGATGAGTCTTGGAAGGACACTTTAAATTGAGCCAAACCATGCGCTTCAACCTGTTTCGTCACTAAATAATTGCGAGCGATATGAAATTTTTCCTGCTCGATATAACCTTCTAAAGAAATAATTTCCATACGATCTAAAAGCGGACGCGGCACTGTGTGCAGCGAATTGGCTGTCGCTATGAAAAGAACTTTAGACAGATCATATTCAACTTCTAAGTAATGATCTTGGAAAGTTGAATTCTGTTCAGGATCTAAAACTTCAAGCATCGCAGAAGCTGGATCGCCGCGGAAGTCTGAAGCCATCTTGTCTATTTCATCAAGAAGCAAAATCGCATTCCCTTTATCGACTTTTCTTAAGGCTTGCAGAATTTTTCCTGGCATCGCACCAACATAAGTTTTTCTGTGTCCGCGAATTTCAGCTTCATCCCGCACGCCGCCCAGAGAGATCCGAGCAAAAGGTCGATTCATGGCTGTTGCAATCGATCTTGCCAAAGAGGTTTTACCAACTCCTGGAGGGCCGACGAGACATAAAATCGGACCTTTTAAGTTTTTAGAGATCGACAGAACGGCTAAGTATTCAAGAATCCGTTCTTTGACCTTCTCTAAACCCCAATGATCATCG
>JAYWDA010000542.1:0-2417 GCA_043780105.1 Pseudobdellovibrionaceae bacterium
CACCTCTCATTACAAAAATTGATTTTGAAGATATCGAGCATCGTGTCCTTCCTTTGCCCGTTGATTATGGTGGTTATGAAAAAATTTGCGGCATTCCCGGCGGCTTGATTTACAAGCGAAAAAAAATTGCCCCGTTTCAGGGTGATTGGATGCAAGAACCTCCCGGCGAAGATCTTTTTATTTTTAAATTTGAGAAAGGCAAAGAAGAAGTACTTTTGAAAAACGTCAAAAGCTTCTACGTCCATCCATCAGGGTCCCATCTTTTAGCCCAGACAGCAGAGCGTCTTCGATTTCTTGCTTTGGCAGACGTTCCTTCGGCCGGAACGGCCGTTGGAAAAACGGATGGCTTTATCGATACAGAACGGCTGCGACTGCATGTTCATCCGAAACTTGAATGGAAACAGATGTACCGTGAAGCTTGGTATTTACAGAAAGAAAATTTCTGGCGTGCCGATATGTCCAAGATCAACTGGACAGAGGTGTACAATAAATACCGACCGCTTTTAGACAGAATTAAAACTCGAAGTGAATTCTCAGATTTACTTTGGGAAATGCAGGGCGAGCTGGGCACCAGTCATGCCTATGAGTGGGGCGGTGATTACAATCGCACGCCACCGCAAGCACCCACTGGTTTTTTGGGCGCTGATTTTCAGTACATTGCCAGCAAAAAAGCTTTTCAAATTAAACAAGTTTTCCGTGGCGACTCTTATATCGCACAAACTGACTCTCCCCTTTTGAAACCCGCCGTTGCTATGAGTGAAGGGGATTTAATTTTTGCCATTAATTCTCACCCTTTCGAAGGACCTGCCGACCTCTGGAAATCTCTTGAGCATAAGGCTGGAGTAAATATTGAGCTTTTGATTCAAAGAAAGAACCAAAAAAATAAGGAAAAAGTTTGCGTGGTTCCTTTGCGCAGTCAAACGGCCCTTCTTTACCGACAATGGGTGAATAAAAATAAGGCCTATGTTCATGAAGCTTCAGAAGGGCGCCTTGGTTATGTTCATATTCCTGATATGGGCGCCTTGGGTTACAGCGAATTCTACAGAAATTTTTCTTCAGAACAAATTCGCGAAGGTCTTGTCATCGACGTCAGATTCAATGGCGGCGGTCACGTTTCCCAACATATTTTAAAAGTCTTGGCTCAAAAACCTTTGGGCGCAGGCTTTGGCCGTCACTTTGGCCGAGAACTTTATCCCACCTATTCCATCCGTGGACCTTTAGTGGCCATCACCAACGAACTTGCAGGATCCGATGGAGACATTTTCAGCCACAGCTTTAAGCTGATGAAGCTCGGACCTCTGGTCGGCAAAAGAACTTGGGGCGGTGTTATCGGAATTTGGCCCAGAAATTATTTACGAGACCGGTCTTTAACTACCCAGCCGGAATTCAGTTACTATTTTAAAGACGTTGGCTGGCAGGTGGAAAACTATGGAACCGATCCAGATCACGAAGTTGACATCACTCCAGAGGATTACGCCGCAAAAAGAGATCCTCAGATGGATAAAGCTATTTCATTGGCTTTATCACAGATCAAAAAAACCCCGTCGTTTGATATTACAATTAAGGACTACCCGGATCTGCGAGCCTCTGAATTAATTAAAAGTCAGGCTCTTAAACAAAGGAAAACGGTTGCCAAAAAAGAAACCTAGCGATCACGGAGCTTTTATCAGTTCTTTAAAGTAGCTAACACTTTCCTGATGATCCCAGCGAACGCTACCGACCACTTTTTTAACAAGTTTCCCATCGCGACCCACAATAAAAGTCTCCGGCAAGCGCTCAATACCAAAGCTTTTAACAAGTGACTTCTCTTGATCCCATAGCAAAGTAATATGTGGTTCCTGCAGCCCTGGAAATGACTTTAGGAAGGACATAATTTCAGCCTTATCACTATCACCCGCGATCGCGATAAGCTCAACCTGCCCATCTAGCTGCTTCACAAGCGACATTAATGAGGGAACCTCTTCGACACAAGGCTCACACCAAGAGGCCCAAAAATTAACAATCAGAATTTTTCCTTTAAAAGCAGAAATATCAAACTCTTTCCCAGTTAAATCTGGTGCCTTGATTTCGGGGATGCCATTCAAGCGCATTTGCTCAACTAAGTCGGTGCTAGGAGCAGCGTCTTCAGATTTTGGTTTGTGCAAGAATGCGAAAAAAATGCCCGCCAGGATTGCTCCCGCTAGTAGAACTCCAACTAATGCTTTTAAGTGAGCCGACACAGGAAGTCCCTCTTAGATAAATATTTTCAGAACGTCCCTTAAAATAATGAGGCCCGCGAGTTTTAGCAAGCGGGCCTGACATTAAATCAATAAACTTTTCAAATGGGATTCTGCTGACGCAGATTCCAGTAAAAAAGACAGATTACATTTTTGCTCTTGCCGCATTCGCCGCACGAGATTTTTTCTGAATCTGAGAAA
>JAYWDA010000543.1:0-2870 GCA_043780105.1 Pseudobdellovibrionaceae bacterium
GCGCATAAAGCTCTTATCAAAAAAAATAAGCCCTGCATCCTTCACCGAAAAACCTTCGCAGGCGTTAAAGAGTTCTTCGCAAACTCGCGCTCAAGTTCGAGGACGCGCGTGCGAAAGCGCTGTTGAGAAATATTTCCTAGAAAAAGGCTTTACACTTTTTTCCAAGCGCCTAAAAACTCCCTTTGCCGAAGTTGATTTAGTCTTCATAAAAAACCGTAAAACTTATTTGATTGAAGTGAAGTCCTTAGGGCAGCTGGATTTTAGTCTTGTTCGAATTTCAAAGGCTCAAAAAGAAAGACTTTTGCGAGCTCGAATTTGGATTGAAAGTCTGTGGAATCGCGATGCAGCCTTGGCTTTCGCCTATGTTTTAACGAATGGCGAAATCTTTATTTTTAACGAAGCGGGAGAAGAGTTAAACTTAAAGAATGAAACTTAAATCAGTTCTTATTTTGGCTCTTGTTATTCTGTGTGAATCCGGTCAGGCGAGTGACTTTACTCGATTTGTAAAATCCTGCGGATTTGGGGCGCTGATCGGCGCGGGGGTGGGTCTCGCCAGTTTGGCCGCAGAAAATAAACCTAGTGAGCATTATGCAAGTATCCCTCGCGGGGCTTCGTTAGGGTTGTATGCAGGAATTGCCTACGGAGCGTATTTAGTAGCGCCGCAACCAAAAACGCAAATGCGCCAAGATATTGAATTTGGTTCGGCGACAATGATTGTTCCCACATTTGCTCAGAATAAAGTGGATGGCGTTTCTGTCAGCTCGAATATCTATAGTTTTTGATAAACAGTTTCTAGTTCCCAATTCCATCAAGATCATGAGAGGCGAGCGGAATGGTGCCTTTGCCATCAAAGGAAAAATCCAGCACTAAATTTGTGCTATTACCGCCGCCTGTGACTTGCTCAAAAACAAATCGAAGAGCTAAGCAGTCGCCGGGCGGTTTAAGCTGAGCAATGTAGGAATAAGATCGAATGCGATCTCCGACCCCTCTGAAAAAGTCGCTACGAACATCAGTTTTTGCGCCATCAAAACTGATCTTACCAACAAAGTTCATATGAGTTGTTATCAGTCCTGTTGCAAAACTGTAATCTTGAGTCCGTGTTGTGGTGTCGACCTCTTCTCCAGGAACGATATTATATTTTAAAATGAAACCCACTTGGGCAAAGCGCCCCTTGTCATCAATGACTCGAATTCGGGAATTCGTTTTGGTCACTTTTTGATAGGGAAAATAACTGGCTGTGGATAACGTTTCAAAATTATCAAATCGGAGATCCAAGAGTGCTGAGATATCTGACCAGGGCTGTTTTTTTCCAGCAGCGACGACATCTTTTTCTTCACGCTCGGCTTGAAAGGCATCAAAAGATTGTGAAAGTCTGAAAAGACCGACCTGCCGGTATTGCGGTTCGTTGTTGATCCAGCGTTTTTGGACTAAGCGATTAGTGACCGAGTAGGTGACAAGGTTTCTATCATAAATTCGATCGTTGTAATCAAATTGCAGAGAGGAATCGCTGCCGGTGTCTTCGTCACTGATTGTATTCTGCGTAAAATAGGGCGCTTCGGCTTGCTTCTGGAAACCAAAAAATGGATGACTTCTGTGATCAATCCAGGGCAGGCGAGTGTATTTTAGCTCGGGCTGAATTTCATGTTTCCATAGACTGGCATGCAGATCTTCACTAGCACCGTAAACTTGGCTTAACGTCGTGCGAGCGTTGACTTCAGCTTGCACATATCTTCTGACGTTATTAGGGTCTACAGCTTCTCCGGAAGGAGTGGGTAGGTTAGGAAATAAATAACGCGTTTCACGGTAGCCCAATTTTGGAGTGATCTCTATTGTCGTGCCTAGATTGATGGAGCGATAAATGGCTGGATTAAAATCTAACCTTTGTCCGGTGCGAATGAGGTCAGTGTCTTGATTGTAAAAGCCGTCTCGAACCAATTCATGGCCAGCATTATCTTCCCATGTGGGAGATGAGTTGTTACTGCGCGGAAAGCGAATCACTGATTTATCCACCTGTGACTTGATAAGGTCATCATAGGCTGAGGATGACCTTGCAAAATTCGTATAATCTAAATCAATGGTATAAAGAAATTCACTTTTTCCTATATAGCGCGAGACTTGTGAGAATCTAATTTCTGGCAACCGATGAACGGCGTCATCATTACTTTCTAAAGGATCCGCGTGCAGCATGTTTTTATAATATGAGCTGTCTAAACTGTAATGTTGATCTTTGGTATTCTTAGTGAGCGACATTCGATTTTCCATAGCCGAATCGCCATGATTTAAAGTCTCTTTAAAAAAATCTCGGGAGTATTGCAAGTCACTGGCATCATTCAGTTGCAGGCGGTGCACAAAGCCCTCTGGCAACTCTTGATAATGATTATAGCGCATCGACCACCGATTGATCGCAATATTGCGGGTGGTGCGATTCCGAAAAGTATTAAAGCGTGTTTCATTTTTAAAGGCCTGGTCGGTGATCAGCGAGTAGTTAAGCTGACCACCACTATTTTCATCAAGCGCGTATCGATATTCGGCCAGGGCTTTAAGCCCTCGAAGTTCGTAATTTTTTAATGTAAAAGTGGCGTCGGTACTGCGGCTGATCGCCCAAAAACCACTTTGCGCAATCGCAAGTCCTCCGGCGTCTGTATGTTCAAACTCAGGGGTTAAAAGGCCTGACTGGCGATCACTTTTTAGAGGGACAATCAGATAGGGTAGCCACAGGATCGGAATAATTCCAGCTCGAATCACCGTGTTTTTTATGTAGGCATAGCCGCCCAGTTCGGCTCGAATGGAGCTTCCTGAAAATTTCCAAGTGGCCGGGCAGTTCGTACAAGTTGTGTAATCGGCATCAACAACAAAATATTCGTTTTCGC
>JAYWDA010000544.1:0-2837 GCA_043780105.1 Pseudobdellovibrionaceae bacterium
CATTCCTCATAAGTCAGAACATTGGCGGCGTTAGCGGCATGTCCAAGGCTTGCAAAGAAAAGAACAAAAGAAAAGAGCAAGGGCAGGGCGAAAATCAAACTGATACGTTTCATATAAAACCTCTAGTGAAATCATCGGAAAATTCATTTAAAAACTGAACGGCCATAAACCCCTTAAAGGACGCAAAAAGCGTCATAATGCGTCAAGTCATTGGTCGTATTGTAGTGTGAAAACAACAGCTTATATTGGTACGCGCTCTTGCACTACTAAGGTCCGAACGATAGCCTACTACTGTGTGGGCAGAAGGGTTTTCTGCATGGGTTCGAAGGTCCATATCCGTCGCTGCCATATTTGTGGCGAGTGCAATGAGGCTGAAAGCAGTTTGGTTAAAGAGTGTTCTAAGTGTGGAAAGCAGCTGCCGTCCTTTTTTTATTTCGATGAGAGTGTTGCGATGGGATTAAAGTCCCTGGAAGACGCCGCCAAAGAATATAAAAGCTCGGCGCTCCCGCATCGTGAATATCCTCCTTTGACAGGGATTTCAGTCTATTGGGATAAAGAAGAGTCAGGACCTGGCAATTGATGCCAGGTCTTAAAAGCCGGCCCTGCAAAACAGCGACGTCAGATTTGGAAGTCATATGAAGGTCACCTACGCAGATATTTTAAAAGCGCGCGAAACATTGAAAGCTGTCATCAAAGAAACAGAAGTCGAGATCTCTCATTCTGCGTCTGATAAATGGGGAGCTCCGATTTATTTTAAATATGAAAATCTTCAACGCACGGGAAGTTTTAAAATCCGCGGGGCCTATAATAAAATTGCCAATCTTTCTGAAGCAGAAAAAAAACGCGGTGTCGTTGCAAGCTCTGCCGGCAATCACGCACAAGGCGTGGCCCTGAGCGGAAAACTGGCCGGGGTTAAGACGACCATCGTGATGCCCGAAACAGCGTCATTAAATAAAATTTCTGCAACAAAGGGTTACGGCGCCGAGGTTGTTTTACAGGGCGAAATTTACGATGATGCTTATGCTCATGCGCGGGAGCTAGAAAAATCAAAAGGGTTTACTTTTGTTCATCCTTACGAAGATCCTTTTGTCATCGCAGGGCAAGGTACGATTGGTATCGAAATTTTAGAAAAAATTCCTGATTTAGATTTGATCGTCATTCCCATCGGCGGCGGCGGCCTGATCAGCGGTATGGCGACGGCGATCAAGCATTTGCGTCCGCAATGTAAAATTATTGGTGTTCAGTCAGCACAAGCCCCGGGCATGAGCCAAATGTTTCATCATCAAGCGCTAGCTGCGCCCGTGAAAAAAATATCTACGATTGCGGACGGTATCGCCATTAAAAATCCTAGCCCTGTGATGTTTGAAAATTTTATTTCTAAACTTGTCGATGAAGTTGTGACAGTGACGGACGATGAAATCGCTGAAGCGATTGTCTACTTGCTGGAGCGAGCAAAAACTGTGACCGAAGGTTCTGGCGCGGCGGCCATGGCAGCGATGATGAACAGAAAATTCCCTTTATCCAAAGGTAAAAATTGTATTTTATTATGCGGTGGAAATATCGATTTAAATATTATCGCTAAGGTCATCGAGCGCGGACAAATCCAGCGCGGGCGATTAGCACAAATTTCTGTGGTTGTTGACGATATGCCGGGAACTTTAAATCGGCTAACAAAAGTGATCGCTGAAGAAAAAGCCAATGTCTTAGAAGTGCATCATGATCGCGTCGGTGTCGGCCAAGGTTTGTATTTGCGCGAAACCCGCATTGATTTTAATTTAGAAACCACCAGCCGCGAACATGTCGAAAAAATCAAAGAAGCCTTAAGAAAAGTCGGAGGACGCATCCTTGAATAAGCCTAATTGATGAAAGTGTCTTAATTTGAGACAACAGCTCAAGCTGTAGGACTAAAGTCCCGATAAGTTAAGCATGGGATTACTCAAGGTCGTTATATTAGGTTTATTGATCTCTAGCTGCACGATCTCGGCTAATATTTCTAAATTAAATAATCAACAAAGTATTTCAAGCACAAATCTTATGGCGCCAACGCTGGCTTTATTTTCTCCGGCAGCGGCACTCAGCAAAAGCCTGACGCCCACACTGCGGGTCAGTGGAATTGCTAACACTGATGTGGTGTCGATTTATTCGGATGCTTCCTGTAGCACTTTAGTTGCGACACAAACTTCAGCAGGAACAACGTTGGATTTTAATTTAACCATTAATTATAGCATTAACAGTTACTACGCAAAATACGTGACAGCCGGAAGTCTTCCTTCCAATTGTTCGGCGGTTCTTCCTTATACAGCTGATTTTGCAACGGGCGTGGGCTTCCCCCTTGGTAAAGCTGATGGTTATTTTGAAAGAGTGACGACGGTTGCGACCGACGCCAGCAATAATGTCTACACGATTGAAAGCTCAGGGAATTATGATCTTGGAAATTACGTCTTTGTTTATGATTCCAATGGCGTTTTTAAATTTAGTTTTGGAACTAAAGGTTCCGGGAATGGACAATTAATTAGTGCCGAGGGAATTGCTGTCGATAGTAGCGGCAATATTTATGTGGCTGATTCTGCGAATGATCGAGTGCAAAAATTTAGTTCGAGTGGTGTTTATATATCACAATTTGGTTCGACGGGAACTGGGAATGGTCAGTTTCTTTACCCTGTGCACATCAGTTTTGATGCTAGCGGAAATATTTACGTATCAGATCAGGATAGGGTTCAAAAATTTAATTCAGCCGGTGTTTATCAATCACAATTTGGTTTAAGTGGTGGTACTAGCGGAGGTCATTTCAACAAAACTGGAGGATTGGATTTTGATTCTAGTGGGAATATTTTTGT
>JAYWDA010000545.1:0-2227 GCA_043780105.1 Pseudobdellovibrionaceae bacterium
AACAGCTAGCTTCAAAGCTTAATGACGGTACGCATTGCACTTGCTGCATGACTAAAATTCGCAGGGAATGTTATCAGATGGGCTGGGGATCAAAAATAATTTATGAAGAAAATTTCTGTCATTATACCCTTTTATAACGAGCAGGATAATATTCGTCGTATTTATGGCGAACTTAATTCCGTCACTCAGCTTTGTCCCGGTTATCAATTCGAAATCCTGTTTATGGATAATCATAGTGCCGACAGTTCCCCCGAAATTGTAAAACAAATTCAGGCCACCGACCCTCGCGTGCATTATTTCCGGCAAAGCCGAAATTTTGGATACCAAGTTAATATTCTATCAGGTTACGTCAATTGCACTGGCGACGCTGCCGTACAACTTGATGCTGACGGCGAAGATGACCCGAAACATATTATTAAATTTATCGAAAAATGGGAGGAAGGTAACGATGTTGTTTATGGCATCAGAAAAAAAAGGGCTGAGCCTTTTTACCTGACCCTGCAGCGACTTATTTTTTACCGCTTACTCAGATATCTTTCAGAATTCGAAATGCCCTTGGACGCCGGTGATTTCAGGTTGGTTGACAGGCGTGTGATTGATGCCCTTAAAGGCTTCCAGGAAGTTAATCCGTACATCCGTGGTCTTCTGGCCTATGCAGGGTTTAGGCAAGTGGGCATTCCCTACGAAAGACGCCCTAGGTATGCTGGAAAGAGTAAATTTTCTTGGTTTCAAGCGTCTGTTATGGCTTGGGGAGCGATCACCGCTTTTTCAAAGAAGCCTTTGATGATTATTTCTTGGCTAGGCATGTCCCTTTGCGGACTCAGTTTTGTCGCTAGTTTACTTTATTTAGGACTTTATCTGACTCATCGAATCCCTGTTGAAGGTTTAACGACGATTATCTTGGTTCAGTTATTTTTCTCAGGCATCAATTTGCTCTGCCTAGGAATCTTGGCATCTTATATTGGCCGAATTTTCGATGAAGTGAAGCGCCGCCCTCACCAATTTTTTACAGACAAATAATTACAAACAAATAAATTACACAGCTAATCTTTCGCGACGATATCTAATATTTCTTTAACTATGTCGATTCGCTGAGGTTGCCACTGCGGCAAGAGGGCTACTTGAGGGTAATGGTGCCCACTCGAATTCTGACCACTTGCTAATTCCACAGTTAACTTTTGGTTCACCGCTTTTAGTTTTCCCACAAGATCACCGACAGTGATCGATTCCTTTGCCCGCAAGGCAAAGCGTTTAAATGTTGCAGTTCCGAAAATACTTTGCACGTTATCAATAATTCCAAGGATTCCATCAATCACGTCTTCAACATGTAAAAGATTGATAGCCTTCTCTGGATTATTAATAATAATTTTAGAGCCCTGCCCCTTCATCGATTTAATAAAAAGATTCACTAGCTTATCTCGTGAGTCTTTCGGGCCATAAGTGTCCGTCAAACACAGACTTAAAATACGAAGTCCTGAATGAGTGGAATAAAATTTCAGGATTTCATTAAAAGCAGCTTTTGTCGCTGCATACAAAGTTTCAGGCACGACAAAATCGTCTTTCTGATAATAAAGAAATGTATCCGTACTGATGAAAACGCCGTCATTTTTAGAAATAATTTCTAAAATATAAGTTCCGAGCGTAATATTCGAATGGATCATTTGATCCATTTGCGTCGACAAATGCTGGCGAGAAAAATAAGTCGCCAAGTGAAATACAAAATCAAACTTTGTGTCGCCTAGTAATTCCGGCAGTTCTTCCAAAGAATCAAAGGCCAATACATGCACATTTTTTTCGGCCACTAACTTGGATTTACTATTTTTCTTTACTAAGCAGAAGATTTGTAGATCGCGCCCTTTTAACTTGTTTAAAAGATGCGCACCAATAAAACCCGTAGCTCCTGTTAATAAGATATTCATCAAAACACACTTTCGAAGTTTGCAAATTGCACATGCTCTAGATCGCGGGCCGAAACTAAAGGTGCTTTTACTGGCCAGTTGAAGTCGATGCTTAAGGGGTTGATGCCTTTATCATATTCACTATTGTAGCCCTCGCTGACTTCATAGAGCAATGTCGCCTGATCTGTCAGAGCTAAGAATCCATGCCCAAAGCCTTTAGGCAAAAATAATGTTTTTGGATCATCTTCGGAAAGCTTTAGGCTGTACACTTGTCCATAATCTTTAGATTTTTTTCTGAGGTCGATAAATACATCTAACACCTGGCCTTG
>JAYWDA010000546.1:0-5367 GCA_043780105.1 Pseudobdellovibrionaceae bacterium
AAAATTTTTTCACCCATCAAACCGCCTAAAAGCTCTGCTGCAATAATATAACTTCTTTTTCGCCGAACCTTCAGTTTTTTTCCTGACATTCGGCGACCGCTCGCCGCTGCCAGCTCATAAATCTTATGTGAAAGAGCGACTTGTAAAGGCTCCCGTTCAAGCTTTCCCTTGGGACTTGTTAAACGGGCTTTAATATCTGTTAGCGTATCAGTTTTTCTTTTTGGATTAATGATCTTACTGCCAAAATAACTCCAGCCATTCACCCAAATCCAGTGGCTTAAATAATCTGGCATTTCTAAAAGATTCACCTCAAGGCTTGAGGACTTAAACAGCAAGTATTCCATCGCAAGCCCCACAGCGTGGTTCACCGAAGCCCGGGGCAAGTAACCACCATGGGTGGCCGGCAAATAAAAAACACTTTCCTCATCAATGAGGCGTGCCACCCATTCGGCTTCAGTCGCAGTACAGGTCTTTTGAATATTTTCCCAGAAACTAGATTCTGCTGCCGTATAAACACTTAAGTCTGAAAGTGATACTTTAAGTCCAAGCTCTTTACTTAAAACTTTCGCGTAGGATTGAACATGGTCTGTGTAGTCAACGCTTTCATCCAAATTTTGATCATAAGTTTTCTCTAAGAACATCAAATAATTTTGCCACTTCACCCACGGCGGAACATTCAGGACACAGAAAGAATTTTTATTCAATCGGACTATTTCTGCCGCATTTTTTTCACCCCGACGAAGCTCTTCAAAATAAATTTTTTCAGAATTTTGTAAAATTAATAAGTGTTTCGTCCCTGGCAAGAGTACTTTTTTTGGCAGATGCTCGGGCGCCAGGTGAAGGTCTCCAAAGATAACAAAAATCTGACTCTGGGGATGCTTTTTCTGCAGAGCTTGAATTTTTTGACTGGCAAAGTGATCTCTGACTGACATCTGAGCCCTTTTTTGAGCCCGCGTGTTCACGCCGTAAATTATAACTTTTTTCTGCCGAGCCCAAATAAAAAGAGGTCGGTAATTTTCCCATGGGAAACCCCAATTTTCTTGCCAGCGAACCAAGCGCAAAAAATCAGTTTCCGAAAGCTGGCCCTTCATAAATTGATCAAGGTACTTTTGATATTTGGCCTCGATGCATTCCAAAGCTAAGACGAGGGGCCTTGTTGCTTTGACTTTTTTCAAGATTCTTAAGTGGGTCTTTTGTGATTGTTGAAGAGCATGAAAATCCGCTAAAAAAATAATATCGACTTTGCTTAATTGACGAAACAGCACGTCGGCAGAAGTGACTGTCCATTTTTTAATAAACTGTTTTTCAAAAGTTTTCCGATAGGCCACTAAGTCCTGGGACTCACGCCCCACCCGTTGACTCACCCGAGCCTGTACATGCTGATAAAGATCAAATCGAATTTGGAACCATTTTTCAGCTTGTTTCACAGTTCTTTCCTTCCTCTATTTTTCCACAAATTAATTTGATTTCAATCTCCATCCTATGATCTGATCAAAAAATGGAAAATAAACGTCACTATTCTTGGCTTCTAGCGCTTTTATCGACCCTTGCAGCCGTCGGCCTGCACAGCTATCTAAGCTTTAAGTTTTATGCCCTTCGCTACGGGGCCCTTGGCCACAGCAGTGTGTGCAACTTCAATGAACTTTGGAATTGCGATGCCGTCAGTGCCTCTTCGTACTCACAGTTTTTAGGAATTCCAATGGCCGTCTGGGGTCTTGCGACGAATTTTATCTTAGCACTGCTGTTGATCGGCTGTCGCCTTGGTTGGGTGGAAAATGAGGAGCGTGGACAACGTTATACGTGTTGGCTCGCCGCTTTGGTTTTCTTTGCGTCTGTTGTCATGGGCACTATTTCTGCGACGCTGCTAAAAAGCCTTTGTCTTTTTTGCGTTATTTCTTACGGTCTTTCTCTTGTGACTTTTCTAGGGACCTATTTTTGGGCCCAACCTGCGCTATTTAAAAATATAAGCGCTGATTTGACAGCCCTTTTTTCAGTACATCGCGTGGTCCTGGGTAGCTTGATTGCAATTCCCGCTTCCGCCTTTTTCTTAAATTCAATTTTCCTTGATAATTTTCAAGGCGACAAAATGGCGCTGATGTCTGTCGAAAAGATCGCACAATGGCAACAAGCTCCTCTTCAAAATTTTAAACCCGACCAAGGATTGATTGATTTTAAGGGCTCAGGCGTTCCAAAAATGGAAATTGTCGAGTTTGCAGACTTTAGATGTTCTCACTGTAAAGAAGCTTATTTTGCCATGGATGCCTTTGTCGTTTCTCATGCTGATGTAAAACTTGTGTTTAAATATTATCCGCTGGATGGAACTTGTAATCCTGATCCGGCGATGTCAGGAAAAGGCGATGGAATTTCCTGCGAGGCGGCTTTCACAGTCCATTGCTCTGAAAAACTTTTCAAAAAAGGCTGGCAAGCTCATCATGTCTTTTTTGATAACCAAGAAAAACTTCAATCTTTCAGTTCAAAGGATGAAGTCACTGATCTTATCTGCAACGAACTTCATTCCGATTGTGCTCAGTTAAAAGCTTGCGCTGCAAGCCTAGAGACTCGCAATGAAGTTCAAAGCATGGCGTCTGAGGGAATCAGTGCGGGCGTGCGTGGAACTCCTGGAGTTTTTGTTAACAATCGCCAATTGGGTTATGGGCAGTTTCTGCCCGTACTAGAAAAAGCTTACGAGAGCTTACATTCCAATTAAATGAAAAAGCCAGTTTGTTCCGTTGGTGATGCTCTCATCAAAAACGGCGTAACCGGTTTGTGCGAGCCCTCGAACAATTTCTAGTAAAAACGCTAACAATATAATTCCAATGCCTGCTAGCCACAAAGCTCGGACAACATAGATCGTTGACCGAGTGTCGCTAATTCTTAAATCAGTTTCCACTTTCTCAACCCGCATCAAGATAAACTGTAATTCCTTAAAGTGTTCTTTGAACTTTTCACGAAGCTCTTGCTGCTTTGCACGAGTAAGACTGCTGATCCCAGGAAAATTTCTTTTAGCTTTAATTGCAAAAATTAAATCGACGGAGTGATTCGCATATCTGCTCACTCGCGAGTGAAAGTCAGGATAGGGAGAGGGCCTCTCCAAAAGGTCTTTAATCTCACCAATCGCTCTATCGTATTGCTCATCTAGAACCCAGGTCAGAATATTATAACGAAGGCTGTCCGCTCGCCCCAAATCCGTGGCGTCGGTTTTTAGATTAAAAAGCTGCATCTCTTCAGGCTTTTTGACATTTGAATTTATTTTAAGTGCCGCGTCTGCCACAGAGATTATATCGGCTTTTTAAGGAAAAACCAAAGCTAGTTGATAGTCTAGATTCTAGCCTTTGGTTTGACCCCTGATCTTAGGCTTGTCATCCTGAAAGCAGGGACTTCTAAGTTCATGGAGGAACAGATGGAAGTAAACGAACTCGATTTTTTACCAGACTTAAATCAAAGCAGATCTACGCTTCCGGACCAGCTGCCATTTCCTGTCCAGCGAGATCGTATCCCCTCTGAACTTCTTAGGTCCTCAACGATTGAAAGCCTCATTTCTCAGAATGAAGATTTAATGGCACGCCTTAAGGTGACTCTCCGTCGCCTCTCATTGCTTGAGAATGAAAACCAAAAATTAAATACTGAATCCCTCACTCAAAAACAAAATGCCGCTCAAGCCAGTGATCGATTGCTGGTGATGAAGGAAAAAGACAATCTCTGGAAAGCAAAAATTGACGAACTAGAAAATGCTAAACAATCAATTCAAGAAAAATATTTAAGTCTTCATGGTCTCTACCAAGTCGCAAAAAATCAGGGTGAGCGCCTGCAGAAATATCACGAAAGAATCAAAACTCACGTTAAGCCTTTTATCCAGGAATTAAAAAAATACTCGAAGTCTTTGGAAGCAAGTCAGGAAGAGCTTAAGATCTCCCTGGACAAAAAAGAGGCTCAGGCTTCCGCTTTGCGCCAGCAAATCATCGAGCTCACAAAAAATTCAAAATTCCAAATTGAAGATCTAGAAAAGAAAAACTGGCAAGTCACCGAACATTTTGAAATCATGAACCAGCAGCTGGTTCATGAATCAGATCAAGTGAAAGTCTTAAATACTTCCTTAAGTGAAAAAGTTGAGCGCCTACAAATTTTCAAAGCCCGAGCTGACGAGCTTGAAAATGAAAATATAGAACTTCGCAGACGTATTGATTCAATTCAAGAAAGACACCAAAGCAGCGTTCAGGAAATCCAAACGCAGTTTCAAGCCCAAACCTCTGAAGTCGCAAAACTTAAGATCGAACATCAAGATGTCAAAGACCGCTTAATAGAAGAATTTGAACAGCGGAAAATCTTGGAAAAACAAGTCTTTGAACTTCGTCATCAATTAGATAGTTTAAGATTTATGTGGACTTCAAAAAACGACGAAACTGAAAAGCTAAGGTTAGCCCAAGGCGCTCTTGAAAAATTAAATATTGATCTTAGTGCTAAACTTCAGGAAATCAGAAAGTCCGAAGTTCAGGCCGTCGGAATCTTTGCTGAAGTTTCAGCGGTTTCAGGTATCTGAGGCTCAAAACTTTTTACCGCAACTTGCGTGTTCTCATAAATAGCCATGGACTCATTTTGAATGGTCCACAAACGCTGAAAATCAACCGTCATGCCGGCTATCCTCAATCCATATTTATTCTTAGAATGAATTTCTTTTAAGGCTTGAAAGAAATTTTGAATGCCCGTTGATCCAACAAAATTAAGTGGTTGTAAGTTAAAAACAACCTTCTTATCTAAAAGATTTTTGAAGCAGGCTTCCTGAAAGGGCTTGGTTTTATCAATTTCTAGTCGACCGTTAATAGTCACAACCATCACTTCGCCACATTGATCGAGCTTAGCATCCATGAAAACCCCTTTTTTGTTTGGCCATTGAACTGACCATCAACTCTTCGGTTTTTTGTCAAATAACTCAACAGGTCTAACTGCCAGAATAAGACAAGGATTGGCTCTGACTTAGCTCGACAAAAGGCGGTTGCTGTATCTACAATTATTTTATTGTGACTCCAATTTATCCTCGGTTCGATTTCATTCTTTGGCCCTTCTTTTTTCTGCTCAGTCTTTGCGTGCACTTTAGTCCGGCCGCACAGGCCCAGGAAATGTCAGCCAAAATTCAAGGAATTCTGATCAGCGCAGGCTCTGGCGTCAGGGACACAGAAAATGAAATCCTCGAGCTTGATGGTGGCGTGCAGCTGATTTATCACGATCAGAATATTGTCTGCAATTCAGCGCGCATTAACTTACGTTCGAAAAAAATTGAAGCCAAAGGCGGCGTCAAGATCACAACTCCCACAACCACCATTGGTGGGGATCATATTATTTTGGATTATGAAAACAACACAGGCCTTATTT
>JAYWDA010000547.1:0-6521 GCA_043780105.1 Pseudobdellovibrionaceae bacterium
ATCAGAAATATTGGCGGATCTATAGGAATTTGTTTATGTTCGTCTTTGTTGGTCAGCAGGACCACCCAGCATCTTCAAAATCACGTCGAGCTGATTGACACTGACAGCCCGCATCTATGGGTTGATTATCTACCGACGGCTGAGAGTTTTTTATCACAGTCGATGTCGGGCTGGTTTGAAGCCAAAGCCATGACTTTAAGGCATGTTCTTCAGACAGCGTATCGGGATTCACTCATTCAATCTTTTAGTGACGCGTTTGTCGTTATATCGTGGGGATTAGTGTTTTGCTTGATCATGGTTCTTTGCTTGAAAAAAACATCAGGACCGTCCTCGCTTGAAGGCGGACATTAAATTGCCAGCTAAAAAAAAGTACATTTTAGATTTTATTAGCCCCCATGTCTTATTCACCTTATTTTAAGCGCCTAAGTCGACTGCAGCGACATGACAAAATGGTGACAAATTTATGTTAAGTTGTGACTTGATTGCTGCTTTACACATGAACATCCTTCGAATACCAATATCCCTCTATCGAATCAGCCCTAGGTTAACTTTTGGGAGTAAAAAATGACGAGTCATCGTAACAGCTCCCACGGCGAACAAGTTGAAGCTTGGGATAAAAAAAACTGTGAAAATTTATCGTCTGACGCCATCGTGCAGATTTTTACATTGGCCCTGATTGCCATCCATAAAAGAAGTCTTGTGACCCTGAGTAGTGTAACGGTCCTTGTTGTCGCTGATCGGGCTCTTCATGTCAGCAAAGAAAAATTTCCGCTTCTGTCAGAGATAACCATTGAGCCCACCGGTTTCAACCTTACGAACCTTGTCAGGATTGGAGTTTCGCCAGCTCCCCAGGAGATGCGGGATTCTTTAGAACATTTGCTGATTGAATTTTTAAACGTCCTTGGAAATATCACGGCCGATGTCTTAACGGCGCCACTGCATGCAGAGCTAAAAAAATTACAGTAGAAACCATCCACTTGCAACCAGAGCTGCAAACGTTGCGCATGACAGGTTCTAAAAAGACCAGTCAGGGGGACCAATGAAAAACATCAAAAAAGAGCTAAGAATTAATTCAGGGGTCCGTAACTTAGATGAAATCCTGGCGGGCGGTTTGCCACCTGGATCATTAACTGTTTTAGCAGGAGCCCCAGGCTCTGGAAAAACCATTTTATCGCAGCAGATTGCTTTTAAAAATGCGTCCCCGCAGTATCCTGTCTTGTTTTTTCAGACCTTGTCAGAACCCACGGCAAAGACTTTGCGTTATCTTCAAAAGTTTAATTTTTTTGAGACAAAAAAACTACAAGATGAAAGCGTTCAGTTTATCGATCTTGGCGAGATTTTAAGATCAAAAGGCCTTGAACAAGCCATTGAACTGCTAATGACTCATGTTAAGCGAGTGAAACCTTCATTGGTCATTATCGATAGCTTTAAGGTTTTTGAAGATCTGGCAAAATCTCGTGAAGAGCTTAGGAAATTTTCTTACGAAGTGGCCGTCAATTTAATGGCTTGGGAATGCACAGCTCTGCTTCTGGGAGAGTTCAGCACTGTTGAAATTGAAACCAATCCACTTTTTTCAATTGTCGATGGCGTTATTATTCTTAAGCAAGTCACCGAGTCTGGAGAACAACAAAGGTTGATCCAGGTGGTAAAAATGCGGGGCACGGATCACAGTCGGGATCCACATCCATTTACGATCAATGCTGCGGGCATAGAAATTTATGCGCCTCGAGTGACAATTCGTCGGTTGCCAGGATCTGATAAAATGGTCGAAGGCAAAGGACCGGATCGCGCCAAAACTGGGATTTCAAAATTAGATGGTTTATTAGGTAGTGGAATTCCTTACGGATCTAGCCTGCTTATTTCGGGCGTGGCTGGTACTGGAAAAACGATTTTATCTTTGGAATTTATTTATCGTGGGGCCAAAGAGTTCGGCGAAAAAGGAATTTTCTTTTCTTTTGAAGAAACCACTGAGCGTCTGATTGCGACGGGCCGAGGTCTTGGTTGGGATATTGATCAGCAGATAGAACAAGGAAATATTCAGATCGTTTTTGTGCCGCAAACAGAAATCCTTGTCGAAAAAAATTTGCTGATGATGAAAGAAAAAATAGAGCAGATGCAAGCCAAGCGGATTGCCATCGATTCGGTGTCGGTTTTTGTTTATAAAATTACAGATCCTCAAGAGGTCCGTGAAAAGGTGTTTCAATTAGCGACTCTAGTTCAGATGGCTCAAGGCATTGGTTTTTTTAACACAGATATTCCTTATGGAAGTAATAAGATCAGTCGTTTTGGAGTGGAAGAAACTGTTGTCGATGGAGTGCTTCTACTAACATCTGTTGAAAATCGCATGAATCGCGAGCGATTTTTAGAAATTTATAAGCTTAGAAATACGGCGCATGTGAACGGTCGGCATCAAATGCGGATTGAAAAAGGCGGTATCGTCATGGTCCCTCGGAGCGCGGAATGAGTGATTCATTTATGGAAAATGAAAATCCAAACTCCTTTAATCTTAAGAAAAAAAATCGCCAAGATTCTTCAGCTGATAAATCGGCGCCATTCACTTGGCAGGAGCGAGCTTACGAAAGACTGAAAGTTCTTTATGGAGTCAGTAAACTCCTGTCGTCCGTGAATAGTGTTGAAATCGCCTTTCCTAAAATTCTTGATTTATGTTCATCCTCGTTTCCATTGGTGACAGCGATTCTTATTGAAAAAAGGGGCCAGGAAACGAAAGCAGAAGTTTGGCATTCTGAAAACGCCTCCCCGCAACAAATTAAAAAGGCTCACATTCATGCCGAAAAATCATTTGCCTTTCTAACAGGACATCCAAAGGATGATTCTTTACCAAATGATCATGTTCAAGAATTGGCCTTTCGGCAGGAAAAGTTTTTTGACCTGCCTTTGGTCGTTGATTCATTACCGGCTTTTGGAATTATCCAATTAGAAGGCCATGGGGCTTTTGATGAGAAAGATTTAGAATTTGCTGATGCGCTATCGCGCTTGATTGCAGTGGCTGTCGATCGGTACCATAAATCGAACAGTGAGCGCGAGCTGCGGCAACGGGAATCCGCCGAAAAATCCTCGAAGCTTTTGAAGTCGCAGGAAGATGTTGCTGACCTTCAAAAGGAAAGAGAGCTTCGTGAAAGTTTTGTGTCGCTCCTGACACATGATTTGCGAACGCCTTTATCAGCTGCCAAAGTCAGCGCGCAGTTGATTCAGCAACAGAGTGATAATGCTGAAATATCCCAATCGCTGGCAGAGCGGATTGTGTCCAATGTGAATCGGGCTGACCAAATGATTACAGATCTTTTGGACGCAAACCTGGTCCGCAGTGGTTTTCGAATTCAATTAAATCTGGAATCTTTTAATTTCACCGACTTGGTGAAAGACACATTGCATGAGTTGGCCGCCATCCACGGTGAACGTTTTGTGATTCAAGGCAGTGATTCCGTCGTGGGCTTCTGGGATCGCAAAAGCTTTCGTCGGGTCATTGAAAACCTTTGCACTAACGCGATTAAATACGGCTATCCTGAAAGCCTAGTGACAGTTTCTGTCAGCCAAACTGAAACCGACGCGTGTCTTGAAGTTCATAATAGGGGCGAAGTGATTTCCAAAGAAGATCAATGTTCTATGTTTCAACAGTTCCGTCGCGGGCGCCAGGCCCAATCAGGATCGAAAAAAGGCTGGGGCATTGGCTTGACTCTTGTACGAGGAGTGACAGAAGCCCATGGCGGCCACGTCCAGCTGAAAAGCGAACAAGATATGGGAACTGTCTTTGCGGTGACGCTGCCGTTGGACTCTAGGATTTCTAAGTTGTGAAGACAATCCTTGCGATTGATGACAGCGAGGATATCCTTTTTTTGGAAAAAATGGTCTTAACTAAAGCTGGGTATGCCGTACACACGGCCTTAAGTGGCACAGAAGGCCTTAGAAAGATCACTGAACTTACTGACCTAGATTTAATTTTGCTAGATTACGAAATGGCACCTATGAACGGTCCCGAGTTTTTGAAAGCCTTGCAGCTTCAGAGTCCAAAGACTTTTGATAAGACAAAAATCGTCTTTGCCTCTGCCCACGAAAAACCACCGTCGAATGTAACTCAACGGTGGATTCCAAAAATCAGAGATATCGACGAGTTTATTAAAAACATCGCAGAGTTTCTTAAGTCCTCCTAATATTTTATTTCTAAAAGTATATCTACCCAATAGGAAAACTTCTGATGTCATCTGAAATTGCGGCGCTAGGGACTCAGGAACTCCCGCCGGCGCCGCCGCTAAGAAATTTGCTGGGGCCAAGTTTTATTCTGTTAGGACTGGGCTTGGGAAGCGGCGAAGTGGTCCTTTGGCCTTACATGGCTAGTAATTACGGCCTCGGTATTGTGTGGGGAATGTTCATCGGAATCACCATGCAGTTTTTTATCAATATGGAAGTTTCGCGATATGCTTTAGTAACTGGAGAAAGCGTTTTTGTCGGATTTGCGCGACTTTTACGGTGGCTGCCGGTTTGGTTTATTGTCTCGACGTTTTTTGGTTTTGGCTGGCCTGGTATCGGTCTGTTTGGGGCATTCCTGCTATCAACAGCGGCGAAGCCAATCTTTTCTGTTCCGCCTCACATCATCGGCATCGGTGTATTCATTGTTATCGGACTGATCCTTTCATTGGGAAAGGTGCTTTATAAAACCGTTGAGCAATTGCAAAAATATCTGATCGGCCTCTTTATTCCTTTCATAGTTGGATTGACGTATTATTTAGCAAAAAACGACGACGTTCTCGCGCTTATTCATGGGCTTTCGGGGCAGGGACTCATCGATGGAGTTGTCTATTCATTTGTCCCGCCTGGAGTTGTACTTAGTACTTTCCTTGCAGCGGTTGCTTATGCGGGCGCGGGCGGAAATTTAAATCTGACTCAGTCCTGCTATGTCAGGGACAAAGGTTATGGCATGGGCAAATACTCAACAGGAATCACCAGTCTTATTTCTGCTGGTGGTTCCAATGATACCATTAAGCTGACGGGACAAAGCTTTCCAACAACACCAGAAAATTTAATTCGTTTTAAGCAGTGGTGGAAGACAATCAACTGGGAGCATTTCCTAGTTTTTTGGGGGCTAGGTCTTTTTACAATGCTAACACTTTCTCTTCTAGCTTACGTTACAACCTTTGGAAAAAGTGATAACGCTGAAGGAATTAATTTTATTATTTTTGAGGCACAGGCCATCAGTCAGGCGACGTTGCCAATTCTTGGAACTATTTTTTTATTTATGACTGGTGTTACGCTTTGTGCAACTCAACTGACAATACTGGATTCAACAACAAGAATTATCACTGAAAACATAGTGCTGTTTAAAGGCGGACACGCTAAAATAAATGTGTCGAAAATATACTATCTTGTTCTTTGGCTGCAAATTTTATTTGGAATTTCAGTTATTTCATTGGGTTTTGATCAGCCAGTGTCGCTGATTATAGTTGGTGCCGTCATCAATGCATTTAGCATGTTTATTTATACAGGAATATTATTCTGGCTGAACAATCGAGCTTTAGCGAAAGAATTAAGGCCAACACGGTGGCGAAATTTTGCTCTGATATTTACGTTTGTTTTTTTTGGCCTATTTTGTGTTATCGCGGCAGTTGCGGAACTGAGTCGATCATAAAAGGTCAGATGCCAGAGTTTGATTTTGCAAATCTCTGGCATTTATTTCTACTCTTGACGACACAAACTTTCAAAGCATGGAAGTTGAGAGTTGTTTTCGCATCGATCCATCGCCTGGTCCATTGCATCGGCCTTATTAGAAGAGACGCCAATAAAACCTTTCACAATTAAATTGTCGGCATAGCAAACCCATGTGCCTTCATCGCGGTGACTTGGATTGCCCTGGTGGCCACGATTCGGGCAGTCTCCGTAAGAGGGATCACATTCGCCGCGGTATCCAGAATCATTTCCAGCCATTGCGCCTAAGCTTAGAGATGAAATAGCAGCGATCATAAAATACTTAACCATACTTATTCTCCTTAAAAATTATTTACTGAAAGATCTAACGTCTTCCATCTTTGTGGCTTCGCACTTTGCAATTGATGGGCCGAGCAAATTTTTATTAATAAGCATTAGGTTGGCTTAAAACAAAAAATAATTTACAGGATAGGGGGCATTTTTTATTTTCGGGGCGAACGGGGACCCCGTTTAAAATCAGCCAAGTAAGGCAAATAAGCAGCGCCCAAAACACCGGCTTGATTTAATCCCTTAGCAACTTGAATCGGACATCTAAAGTAAGGATTCATTTCGTTCACTAAGCTCAGGTAGCGTTTTTTCATGCGCTCATAATATAAGGAGCGAACTTTGATCAGGCCGCCTGAGAAAAGAATTTTTTCTAAATTAAAACCAATCGATAAATTATAACAAAGCGCCGCCAGTGCATCAGCGGCCTCATCGAAAAGAACTTGGTATTTCTTTTCGCCGCTTTCTAGTGTTTGAACCAGCTCTTCAATAGAGTTCCCTTTGAAGCCCATGTTTTTCGCCCGTCGTAAAATTCCGGT
>JAYWDA010000548.1:0-1815 GCA_043780105.1 Pseudobdellovibrionaceae bacterium
GTCAGTGTTGCCTTGGTCACTTTGGTAGAAATAACTTGCGGCGAACCCCAGCTGCCACCGGCCCAAAGATATCTGACCATACTTATTTGCTTCGCCGAATTTTTCTCTAGGGTGTACCGAATTGCATTCACGGCTTTTAGTCGAACTAAGGCGGCCCCGCCGCCAATAGCTGGAACAGAACGCAGAAAAACATCCTCAGAAGTCATCTTTTTTAATGGATAGGCCGGGTGGTTAATATCTATCAGGGAGTTCAGAGTCACAGGTGTCAGCAAGGGATTTTTGAGCGAAACAACGCCAACAAAAACTGGTGACCTCGATGGATTGTTATAATTAGGCACGCCATTTATTAAACTTCGAATTGAGGCCGGGGTGTCTAACATTAACATTCTCCCTTCGGTCCAATAGGCTGGATTTTGTAGTTGCAGATATTTATTTTTATTGAGTGATGTAAAATTAAGTGTCGCCGCCTTATCAAACTCTTTGGGCTCGGGGCCAATATCATAAGCCATTGCGGGATCATAAATAATGGCACCGCCGACAACTTCATTGGCAGTCAAAAATGTAAAACTATTTTGTGTCTCAGACATAGTTAGTGTGCGTTCTGAATTAGCAAGCTGACTTTTGTCGACAGGATCTATGACAAAATCAAAGAAGCCACGACCTTTATCATCTTTTATTAACATATTATTAAAGGAAGGCTCAGAATGTTTCAGGTCCCTCATGATGATTCGCTCGGCAATAGAATTTTCGATATCATTGCCAATATCTGTTTCAAGGTTTTTAAGACCAAAATTAAAATCTTTCAAGACGATGGCTGCCCCACCGACAATCAGAGTGACAAGGCCTAGGCCTATCATAAGTTCTAAAAGAGAAAAGCCTTTATTGTTTCTCATTTGATACTCATGTAGGTTTCGTATTCGACATATTCTGTACCCCAACTTGTATTCGTCACTCGCATCGTCAGAAGAAATAAACCTGCCTGAGTTGAGGGTCGCAGGATATACCCTAAACGGCCAGGGCATTGCGGGCAATCGGCGGCCTTGCCAAGATAATCGCGGCTCCACGCCATCGGTAGGCTTCCAGTTTGAAGTCTTTGATCAAGGTCTATGTTAGGATCAAAATTAATTTGATAGAGTTGTAAATTAGGGCGAATATTTTCAACCAAGTTGTTCACTTGCCTCATCACGGTGCTTGAGGTTTTTGATTTTAATTGCATGTTATGATAGTTTAAAAAACCGGCTGAAAAAATGGAGCCTACGACAACGATGATGGCCAGGGCGACAAGAATTTCAACAAGTGAGTAACCCGATTGGCGTTGGCTCATAATCCAGCATCCCTTGAAAGTTCGACCACAATAAAATTAATCAATCGATTTTTACAAGTTGTTGCTTTCGCGTTCGAGATCAAGCCGCAGTCTGGATCTACCGCAGTCCAGGTGAATGGATCGGCTTTAGACCTAAGTGATACAGGATTGCACTGATAGGAATTTGCTAAATCTAGTTGTGAAGGGTAAGGGTGCCATACTGGGGAATCCATTTCCGAACACTTAAGATCATTAAAGACGGGCCGCAAAATTCCCACATCCCGGAGCTCGTAGGTGGCCATCGGATTGTAAATGGAGCTCCATCGAATGCCATGGATGTAGGCCGAATCATCGATTGTCATTTTGAGCGCAATAAAAGTTCCAACAATTCTTAAAGGTGTCGACCGGCTTTCAATGATTAAATGATCGCAAACATAAAAGCCAGAAACAAAGTCGGCCGTGGCTTTAATTCTGCATTCAGCAGCAATAGATTTAACGTTGAAGTCAGTCGT
>JAYWDA010000549.1:0-2446 GCA_043780105.1 Pseudobdellovibrionaceae bacterium
TGAAAACTACCCTTTCCGACAGCTACGATGTTGCCACCGCCGCAAGCGCATCGGCTGCAATGGCGTTGATGCCGTCGCAAAGCTTTAATTTGATCCTGCTCGATTTTGAAATGCCACACATGACAGGGCTTGAGTTTCTAAAGCTCATCAAACGCCGCCACCCGGAAATGACCGTTATTATGCTCACGGGCAAAAGTGACAGCGACACCATCATTCAGACCATGCAGGCAGGGGCCGCCGACTTTGTGATTAAAGGCTCCGAAGATTTTACGGCAAGCCTTAAATTCAGGATTGCGCAGACCCTAGAAAAAATCTCGATGCTCAGGCAGAACCAAAAACTTACGGCCAAAGTTTCAACTCAAAATCAAAAAATTGAAATCATCGGCGCATCGAAAATGGCGATGAAGCTCAAGTCTGAGATTCTGCAACTTAAAGGATCAACCGCTTCTGTTCTTATCACTGGTGAAAACGGAACTGGCAAAGAACTCATCGCTAAAAATCTCAACGTACAAGAAGACGATCCCACGCGTCCATTCATTGCAATAAACTGCGCCGCCATTACCGCCACCCTTTTTGAAAGTGAGTTGTTTGGCCACACAAAGGGCGCGTTCACGGGAGCCACTGAAAATAAAATCGGAAAATTTCAAGCAGCCGACGGCGGCGATATTTTTCTTGATGAAATCGGAGAGCTAACACCTGAGCTGCAAGCAAAACTTTTACGGGTCCTACAAGAAAGAGTCATCACCCCTGTTGGATCAAATAAAGAAATTAAAATTGATGTTCGAGTTATTGCAGGAACCAATAAAAATATTGAAAATGAAATTGCTCAAGGTCGATTCCGTGAAGACCTTTATCATAGCATAAACAGAATCAAAATTTATTCGCCGTCACTGAGCCAAAGAAAAGAAGATATTTTATTGCTCGCTGAATTTTTCTTGAGAAAGCATCACCCATCAGCAAAATTTTCTGAGGCGGCAAAAAAAGCTCTTATCAATCATAAATGGATTGGCAACATTCGAGAACTTGAAAATACGGTTGAGCGAGCAGTTATCATGGCAAGGGGATCGCGCCGCCATTACATTGCCGTCGAACATCTGATTTTAAGTAGCTCCAACACTCGCCCAACAAAAGATTCGGTTTTTATTCCAAGTGAACTTTTACCCAAAGCAGAGTCAGACATAAGTTCAAGCGCACTTCAAAATTGCATTGATTGGGTTGAAAGACTTTTCTTAGCGCGAAGTCTTGAAATTTTAAAAGACGATAACCAAGCCGTTTACACAAAAGTTGAAATGTCTAAGGCAAATTATTTTAGACGCAAAAAAGCAATCGGCCTCACCGTAGAACAAGAACAACATCAAGAGGCAGTTTTGTGAAAAAAAACACTGCCTTACTTTTTTATTCTGGGACTCTTGTTTCTTCGATTGGAAATCTTGCCTTTATCATTTGTCTTTTGGCGTTCATGTTAAAAAGTGGCTACGATCTGTTTTTTGTAAGTCTTATCATTGGACTATCAAGACTCATCCCTGTTGCGATTCAAACTTTTTGGGGACAGCTTGCCGATAGATTACCACCTAAGCAGACAATCATTGTCTCGGAAATCATCGCGGCCATGATGTCGCTTGGAATTTTACTAAGCTGGAATCATGGCAAAGAGGCCTATTGGTTGCTGCTCACATTTTGCGTTTTAAAATCAAGTGTTGTGGCATTTCAGGCAGGAAGCAGAGCCAAGATCACAAAATTTTTAAGTGATGACAGCTATTCATCCAATGCAAAAAACGCGGTTTGGTATAACAAGGCAACTCAAGGGGCCACTCTCTTTGCTGGATTATTTGCATTTCTCATCATCGAGCATTTTAGTTTTAAAGTGGCCGTCATTGTAGACATGGCGACATTTCTTATTAACGGAGCTTGTTTGCTTCTTGCTACCGTTGAAGACAAGACCAGCCCTACCGCAACCACGGACAAAGACCCTTTTTATAAAAAGTTTTTAGATTTTTATCGCTACAATCCACGAGCCGCAAAACTCGATTTTCTTTTATGCCTTTCCATGATGGGAACAATGTCTTTTATGGCTAGGCTTGGTGGTCAGGATCAAAAATGGAACGCCCTTTTTATGGCCGGATACGGATTTGCGGTGTGGTTTTCGGGAGTCGTTGAGCGCGGTCAGTATTTAAAAAATTATTCAAAGCTGATTTGGGTTGGTTTGGGCGTTTCCTACATCGCACTTGGTTTAACGCCTGAGCGCGAGTGGTTGACGCTTTCACTATCAATTTTTAAAGATATTTGTTTTTGGCTGCTCTTTCACCGCATTTCAACCTATGTGCAAATGGACACGCCCCACAAAGTCATTGGTGGAGTATCAACTGCAAGAATGGTTCAAGTCGCGGCGGTGCTTGCGATTGGTGAGGTCACGGTGGGAGCTTGGCAAAAAGTGCTTCCTGTTTTC
>JAYWDA010000550.1:0-3599 GCA_043780105.1 Pseudobdellovibrionaceae bacterium
CGGCCATTCTTCATTTTTTGGAATCTCTAAAGAATGGCCAATTTCTGCAGGAAGATTTGAATAAAACTTTAGTCGCTCCATCGAAGTCATTCGCGACTCGATATCTGAAAAAACACGGATGCCCCAATTTAAATAAGTCCAAAAGGACAAAGCGTAAATTAAAAGCAAGCCACCCATTCCCGGTGACACGAGATTTTTTTGAACCGCTAAGGCTAATAAAATAGTTGCAACACCTGTGACCACGCCACCTAAGACCGAGATACGAACTGAGAACCAGCGATTTAAGATATAGTGATTATAAAAAGTTTGCTGACTGTAATAAAGACGTTTCCTAAAATTTTCAAAAAACCAATCTTCTTTTTTAAAACCGCGGATGACGGTTAGACCCATCAGCGTTTCTTTAAAATGAGCATACCGAGGCGATCTAGCCAAAGAATCCAAACGTTTAATTTCTCGGGCGGGCCGACGGTAATCCCGCTGAAGGAAATAGAAAAAAACCAACATTGGCACAAAAACGACAATCGCCGCAGGTAAAATTGAGCAGATCAGAACTAAAGCGATAATGACTTGCAGGAAACAATGGACAGCGGATTCAAAGGTCCACTGCAAATAGACATCAACCGACTCAATATCTCTTGAAAATCTTTGCAGGACGCGCCCGATCGGAGTTGAATCAAAAAATCGAATAGGCGCTGCCAAAACAGACTTTAACATCGCGTTGTGAATATTTCTTCCGGACTCAACCCCTCTTTTTAACCAAAATAGTCCTTTCATTAAACCAACACTTAACGTCACAAGCCCAAGAAGCCCGTAAATCATAACACCCTTTAATGGGGATTCGAAAGTTGATAAATTTGACAGCCATGCCTTTTGTAAAAGCGGCATAAGGACTACGGCCAACGTACCAGAACAAAGCAGCAAAAGATTTATATTTCGAAGTCGCCCCACGCCACCTAAGGATAAAATATAATCAAAATAAACCGTCGATTTCACGGCTCCACGCTCGCGCTCTTCATCTTCCGTAATTCGACTTTGTGTTTCTAAAGCTAGTTGAAGAAGCGGTTTTGCGGCTATCGCGGATTCATCTTTCACGACAGACTCATGGCCGGCATAAAATTCAGCAAACTCTTTAATTTTTAGAATCTCTTGAAGCGGCCCTGAGGCAATGATTTGCCCATCCCCTAAAAAAATAATCTGATTAAATTGATTCAGTGATTCCATCCGGTGTGTCGTCAAAATTCGCGTGATCTTTTTCCATTCGCCAAACAGCAATTCATCCACTAAATGTTTTTCAGTGATCACATCGACGGCCGATAAGGGATCATCTAAAAACACCAGCCCTGGCCGCGCTAAACAAGCCCGGGCTAAAGCCACTCTTTGTTTTTGGCCTCCCGAAAGATTGACGCCTTTTTCTCCGATTTCAGTATTTAAGCCCGCCGGAAATAATTTCATATCTTGATCAAGAGCCGTTAACCTTAAAACTCGTTCAATCTCTGTATCTGAAACATTTTCCCCGAAGGATAAGTTTTCTCGCAATGAACCATTAATAATGTAAGCCTCTTGCGTGCAGAAAGCTTGCCTTGTTCCCGCCTTTGCAGCGTCTTGATGGTGCAGAAAAACAGAACCTACCACAGGATCCAACTCGCCAAGCAGTGCCAGCAGAAGCGAAGTTTTCCCGCATCCCACGGAGCCGACGATAGCTAAAGATTCTCCAGCATTTAATTTAAAATTAATGTTTTTTAAAATAGCCGCTTGGTTTTTATATGCGACTGTTAAATTTCGAGCTTCGATCCCGGCTGGTTCGGAAACTAAGTCGGCATGATGAATTCCTTCCGTTCGCTCAACTTGCTGCAAATATTCGACAAGCCTGCGGCTTCCGACAAAGGAATTGGTCATTCTTGAAAGCAGATTAGACATTCGACCCAAGGGCCCTTCCAAAAGGCCGAATAATGAAACACAAGTAAATATCAACGCCGCATCTAAACTTTGTCCGCGTAAAGCGTGAAGCCCCAAAGCCACAAATAAAACAATCGAACTGACCGAAGTAAAAGCGGCACCACACATCACTTCGGTCTGTGCCATTTTTTTTCGTGCCCGCAGCTCATTTTCCCGCACGGCCTGCACTTCATCGTAGACACTTTTTTCCCAGACAAAATATTTCACAACGCGAATCGCAGATAAAATCTGAGTCATCAACGTTACTCGCTGATCGCGCCATTTCATCATGACTTCATCAAGGTGAGTAAATCGTCCTGCCAATTTTTTTGATAATGGCGCCAAAATAAAAAACAGAACAAGCGGCGCAACGGCGGTCCAACCCAAATAATAAAATAGCAGCCCACAACATCCCAAAGTAACAAGCAAAGCTTCAATCATTTCGGAAAAAATAAATACAAATTCGGAAACTCCATCAGAGTCCGTGGACATATGATTAACAATATCCCCAACCGGTGTTTTATTTCTTGATTCCACGCTAAGGCGTAAACTGTGCCGATAAATTTTTCGATTCAAGGCCCGCGTGCCAATTTGCTCACAGCCTAGTGTGTGATAAAAATTATGATGCAGTAGCACGCCTTGAAGAACAACAGCGGCAGATAGAAATAAGCAAAGAACAATTAAATTTCCTAAGGAGTGGTCTTCCTGAATATGGCTTAGCAAATAAATAAATTGGTGAACCATCACAGGAACCGAGAGTCCAAGTAAAACAGAACTTAGGTAATAAGCCATCGCCCAGTGAAACTTAGAACCCAAAGCCCAAAGATTACTCCAGATCAACCGACTCCCTGAGGAGAAATCCAGCTGAGCCTCATGAAAGTCGACATTGGCCGGAACCTGAGATTCCGGCATTTCCATAATATCAGTTTCGTTGACGAAATGATCTCGGCCAGCGTCCACTAAGGGACGCGCTTCTGAAAATAAAACATGTCTTTTCATTTTTTAAATCTAGCGGATTTCAGTGATCTGGTCGATCAGTTAAAATTTAATTTATTTCTGAAAATTTCTTCCCAGAAAAACGACTTCTGTTTTTAATTGAATGTTTTTGGCGGCCAGAACCTTAGCTTTGACATCAGAAATTACTTGCAGAGTGTCAACCGCTGTCGCAGAGCCTAAGTTTACAATAAAATTTGAATGTTTTAACGAAACCTGGGCGTCACCAATGCGATACCCCTTCAAGCCACACTCTTGAATCAGTGCTGCTGCTTTGTGACCTGGAGGATTGACAAAAACGGACCCGCAACTAGGAAGATCTAGGGGCTGCTTACTTAATCGAATTAAATTTGCTGCTTTGACGTGCGCTAAAATATCATCCTGAGCCTCGACGGGCCACTTCATTCGGACTTTGACGACAAGCCCGGGCTGCCATCCCGCCGAATGCCGGTAACTCCACTGAAGATCTTTTTGTGAAATTCGATCTACCTTAAGAGTATCTAATCGTAAGACTTCCAGCCATTCCACTAATTCACCAAATTCACGGGGCTGCATCGCTTCACTGACACCCGCATTCATCACCACACCACCGCCCACATCGCCAGGCAAGCCAGCTAAAAATAAGGCTGGCGCTAATTTATTCTTTAAAAATATTTTTAGAAGTTCTGATT
>JAYWDA010000551.1:0-1562 GCA_043780105.1 Pseudobdellovibrionaceae bacterium
GGATTTATTTTCAGATCTTGAAATTAAGGACCAATCTTTGTCCTGCTCGACCGCTTTCATAAATTTATGAGTTAATCTCACCGAGTTATTGGCGTTCTGTCCCGCCACTGTTTTGTAGGCAGCCCCCTCAAAATCGGCTGGATATCCTGCCGCGATCAAGGCTTTTGCTTTTTTTTCTTCGTTTAATTTCCAGTCGATAAAATCAATAATTTCTGGGTGGTCAATATCGACACAAACCATTTTTGCCGCCCTACGAGTGGTGCCTCCGGATTTAATGGCTCCCGCTCCCCGATCTAAAACTTCTAGAAAAGCAATCAGGCCCGACGAAGTTCCGCCGGTTTGCAATTCTTCATATTTACTTCTTAAGGGCGAAAAATTGGTGCCTGAGCCTGAGCCATATTTAAAAAGTTTGGCTTCGTTTTTTGCCAAATCAAAAATACTTTCTAAACTGTCATCAACGGACTGAATAAAACAAGCCGACACCTGCGGCCGTTCAAAGGCATTTTCAAAACTAACCACGGCTTTCTTTTTAAAATCCCAAGCCCACATTTGATTTAAGGATTCTAACTTATAAGCTTCAAAAACACCGGCATTAAACCACACCGGAGAATTACAGGCCGCCATCTGATGGATCAAAATGAATTTTAATTCTTCCGAAAAATTGGCAAGCTCTGTGTCGCTTGCGAAATAATCGCCTTGTTTTTTAGCGCTTAAGGCAATTGCTTCAACCACCCGACTGACCAGTTGTCGAATTGAAGACTCGTTTTCAATGCGGGGAAGCTTTCTGCGAAAATATTTGGAAGCCGCGATGTCGACAGCTAGTTGTGACCAGAACTCAGGCGCTTCGACACCTTGCTGTTGAAAAATCACCTGGCCTTTACGGTTTTTAATCACTGAATTAAATTTTTTCCACACGGCGGTCTCAAACGCGTCGGTCCTCGGAGATAATTTTCGTGGAACTTTTAAACCCTTTGCCATCAGAGCTTGATCATAATCTTCTTGAATCTTAGGGCAAGCCCATTTAAACCCAAGGGATGCTGACTTCGCCACCGATTTATCTAGACTACAATGCCACCACTCCGCTGGATCCTCGTGTGCTAGAAGTCATGCTGCCTTATTTCCAACAGCATTTTGGCAACGCAGCAAGTTCGCAGCATCCTTGGGGCTGGACCGCCAGCCGCGCCGTTGAAAAAGCGCGCGAGCAAGTGGCTGGACTTTTATCTGCAAAACCTTCCGAGATTTTTTTTACCTCTGGCGCCACCGAAGGTAATAACTGGGTTTTTCAAAGTCTGTTTAAACAATGGCAAGATTCTGAGGCCCACGGAACTTTTCATATTCTAAGTTCCAGTGTTGAGCACAGTTCAGTTTTAAAAAATTTAGAAGCCTTAAAAAAACGCGGTGCTGTTGTTGAATTTGTGCCGGTCAATTCCTTCGGCCAAGTCGACATTGCAGAAGTTAAAAAAAGGATCAGACCCGACACCCGACTGATGAGTTTTATTTGGGCTAATAACGAAATTGGAAGCTTGAATCCGATGAAAGATCTGGGGGACCTCGCCCATGCT
>JAYWDA010000552.1:0-6365 GCA_043780105.1 Pseudobdellovibrionaceae bacterium
TGGCGAGGCCATCCCACTTCCCATTCCGCTAAGACCTTTGATTCTTTTAAAAAAACCTCAACCTTTGCGAAAATTGGGTGCGTATTTAATTTTAAATCATGAACGGCACTTGATCAAATCTTGGCAAGGACCCGAGCGGCTCAGCAGTGAGTGGTGGACCACCGCTTTTCAACGCCAATACTGGATTGTTCATTTAAAAACAGGACCGACCTGGTGGATTTTTTCTGAAGCTTCAGAAAATAAACCTGATTTATTTTTACATGGAATTTTTGACTGATGTTCACAGAGCTTAAATGCAAAACTAATTTTTCTTTTCTGCGCGGAGCTTCGCATCCCGAAGAGCTGATCGAGCAGGCTTATCATTTAGGTTACACCGCTCTGGGCTTAAATGATAACGACGGCTTGTATGGAATGCCCAAAGCTTACTGGGCCGCCAAACAAAAAGCGACCGATGGCAGAAAACCTTTAAAGCTTATTGTCGGTGCTGATCTAGCCATTCAAGATCAGCCGCGTTTAACTTTGCTAGCTCGGGACCGTGCTGCGTACGGTTTACTTTGCCGGATCATCACTGAATCCCATCACGATCGACCCAAAGGCGAAGCAGCTCTTGAACTTTCAAAGCTTGCAGAATTTTTAAATAAACCTTCTGCCCAAGGCTTGCTGGCCCTTCCCGATGCCGGCAGTGATTATGTCTTTTTAAGGGAGCATTTTCCTGACAGAGTTTTTTTACCTTTGCTACGAGCTTTGGACGGCTGGGATTTACAGCGAACGCAAAATATTTTAAAATTAAGAAAAGAATTTGGTTTTCCCATCATTGCAACCAATGATGTTCACTATCACATCCCCCACCGTCAAAAGTTACAAGATGTCCTCACCACCATCCGTGAAAAAACCACTCTGGCAAAAGCTGGCTATAAACTTTTTCCTAATGGTGAAAGATTTTTAAAATCACCCAAAGATATGCAAAAACTTTTTAGCGATTTGCCAGAAGCTTTATCTGAAACCCTGGCGATCGCTGACTCCTGCACATTTTGCCCTTCAGAACTTAGATACAGATACCCTTCTGAATGGATTCCGGCTCCGCACACAGCGACAACTTATTTAGCAGAGCTTGCGTGGGCGGGCGCCAAAGAACGCTACAAAGGGAATTTACCAACTTCTGTCAGCGATCTTATTTTGCACGAACTTCGTTTGATCGAAAAAATGAACTTTGCTGATTATTTTTTAACAATTTATGACATCGTGAAATTTGCACGCTCACAAAATATTCTTTGCCAAGGTCGTGGTTCTGCAGCCAACAGCGTGATTTGCTACTGCTTAGCCATTACGGCGGTCGATCCCGTTCGAATGGGTTTACTTTTTGAAAGATTTATTTCCGAAGAACGCAATGAACCGCCCGACATTGACGTTGATTTTGAACATGAACGCCGTGAAGAAGTGATTCAATATATTTATCAAAAATATGGCCGCGACCGAGCTGCCATGGTCAGTGCCGTTGTCACCTATCGCACTCGTTCTATGATTCGTGAAATTGCTAAGTCCTTAGATGTCGATGTTGGAGTTCTGTCCGCTAAAGAAGTTGAAAAAAATATTTCCGCTCTTACAAAAAATTCAAATATCCCTGACGTTCAGAATAAAATTTTAAAAATATCCTCTGAACTGGAAGGCTTCCCAAGGCATATTTCCATTCACAGCGGCGGCTTTACCTTATCAGCCGATCCTATTATTGAAATTGTTCCCGTCGAGCCTGCGCGGATGGAAAATCGCACCATTATTCAGTGGGATAAATATGACTTAGATTATTTAGGGCTTTTAAAAGTTGATGTTTTATCGTTGGGAATGTTATCAGCTTTAAGAAAAACTTTAAATCTGATCGGCCGTGAACTGCATGAAATTCCCGCAGAAGATCCTGCCACTTATGCGATGATTCAAAAAGCTGATACGGTCGGCACTTTTCAGATTGAAAGTCGCGCTCAGATGTCAATGCTAGGTCGCTTGCAGCCAAAAACTTTTTATGATCTTGTCATTCAAGTCGCGATCGTGCGTCCTGGTCCCATTGTTGGAAATATGGTGCATCCCTATTTAAAGCGCAGACGTGGTCTTGAAAAAATAGAGCTTCCGCATCCTAAATTAAAAGCTATTTTAGGGAAAACTTTAGGCGTCCCTTTATTTCAAGAGCAAGTCATGCGGATGGCGATTGATCTTGCTGACTTTACACCGGGCGAGGCCGATCAGCTCAGACGCGCCATCGGCGCTTGGCGCTCATCAGGCTCGATTCAAGAAATGGGACGCAGACTGATCCAAGGCTTGATGCGCTCAGGACTTTCAAAAGAATTTTCTTTGCAAATTTATGAGCAGATCAAAGGTTTTTCCCATTACGGATTTCCCGAAAGCCATGCGGCCAGTTTTGCTTTGATTGCCTATGCCAGTTCCTATTTAAAATGCCACCACCCTGCTGAATTCGCAGCTTCGGTCATTAATTCGCAGCCCATGGGTTTTTATACCAATCACACTTTAATTGACGATGCAAAAAGGCACGGCGTTCGTGTTTTGCCACTAGATGCCGATCTTTCGCAGTGGGATTGCACGATTGAAAATGGCGCTCTTCGCCTGGGTTTTCGTATTGTTAAGGGTCTTGCAGAAAATTTAGTTCAAAAAATCGTTGCCCAAAAACCTTATGTTTCAATGGAAGATTTTTTATTAAAAAATCCCCTTCGTCGGGACATCTTGCAGCGCTTAGCTTTAGGAGATTTTTTTGAAAAGTACGGAACCGATCAGCGCCACGCTTTATGGACTATTTTAGATTATGACTTTAGAAAGCAAGCGTCTTTAAGCGAAAACCAGCTCAGTCTTTTCCATAAAAAATCTGAAGACCCGGAAACAGAACTTTTTAGATCTTTAAATATTTTTGAGTCCGTCACCAGCGAATACGAAGCCTATCAACTTTCGGCGCGCGCTCATCCTATGGAAGCCTTGCGTGCCACCATGAAATTACCTTTATTAACTTCGGCCAGCTTAAAAACCAAACCCTCGGGTCAAAAAATTGAAACGGCTGGCCTCCTCATCATTAAGCAGCGGCCTTCAACCGCCCGAGGAGTCACCTTTGCCACTTTCGAAGATGAGTTTGGCTTTATCGATACGATTATTCATAAAGACATTTATCAAAAGCACTATGATCTTTTTAATGAAGAATGTTTTTTAAAGATTAAAGGCACTCTTCAGAAAGACAGAAATACTTTTAGCCTTCTGATCACCTCCGTGGCTGCTTTGACTACAGGCCCTTTGCATATCACTCCACACCAATATTTTTGGTGAAATCAAAATCTTATGACGAAAATGTCGTTCCTGCTGACTTGAAAAAATAAGACACTGATTCTATCTTTAAGGTATGACGACCTATAAGAAATCAAGCAACGACGCTTGGAAGATGATGCATAAAATCTCAGACACCATTGCCGTCAGCCCTTGGGCTCGATTAGTGATCGATGAAGAGCTTCAAAATACATTAGCCCATTGGCATCAAAAAAAGAATCCCTGGACGACACGAGTTCTTGGAAAAATTGGTATTCTCCCACAGCAAGAATCGGATCAAATTAGATCTGCCCTGGGCCTTTGGGTGGTGATGGGACCGCCTCATTCCACCGAATTAGAAATAGAAAAAATATTAAGTCGCGAGCAGCAGAGAATAGTGCAAAAATCACTACACGGTACACCTTTAAAAATTTCCAGTGACGAAGAGGATCATCAAACTCAATTAAAAACGTTATTAAATTTGCCAATGCCCGCAAAAATTATCAAGATTTTTTGCGTCGGCCCTAAAACAACAAAGATGATTACATCATCACGCGATTGACGCCAATGATACCCTTAATTTTTTGAAGCTCTAGGATAGCATCCGTTAACTGCGAGGCATCTCTCACTGCCACTTCAAAATTGCAAATGGCTTTCTTATCTTTTGTGGTTCGAACTTCAGCAGACTCAATGTTAATTCCCTTGGTCGCAAAAGCTTCACTCATTAGTTTTAATAATCCGGGGATATCTTGTGCAATCACTCGCAAGCGCACCACACGCTCTTGTCCTGAAGAGGCCTGCTTCGCATTCCAACTGACTTCGACTTTACGCTCTTGATCCAATTCAAAAGCCTTCGGACAATCACCACGATGAACGGCCACACCACGACCGCGAGAAATAAAGCCCACAATAGGATCCCCAGGAATCGGATGACAGCACTTCGCATAGTGAACTAAAACGTCATCAATTCCATCAACGGACACCAACGAGTGCGTTTTCTTAAACTTTTGCGTCGCTGCTTTCAGCACTTTTTCCATAAATGTGGAATCACTTTTAGCAGCACCTTCTACAGCAGGAACACCTTGAGGTAATAACTTTTCAACCAAATGCTTTGGTTCTAATTTTCCGTAGCCGACTTTAACATACAACTCTTCAAGATTTGCAATGCCACCATCAGAAAGGAATTTTTCAAATTCTGGCCCTTTAACATGCTTAACAGCGGCCGCACCGAATTTGCGAAACTCTTTTTCTACCAACTCTTTACCTGTTAAAATAGATCTGCGGCGTTGCTCTTCTTTTACAAATAATCTAATTTTTGATTTAGCTTTGTTGGTAACAACGAATTTTAACCAATCTTTAGACGGCTGCTGAGTTTTTAAAGTGTTAATTTCAACAGTGTCGCCATTTTGTAGGACATACTTTAGCGGCACCATTTTTCCGTTCACTCGCGCACCCACACAGCGATTTCCTAAATCCGTGTGAACGGCGTAAGCAAAATCAACAGGTGTTGAGCCATCGGGAAACTCTTTCACATCTCCGTTCGGAGTAAAAACATAAATTTCCGACTCAAACATTTCAGTTTTAACGGTGTCCAAAAATTCATCGGAATTTCCCACGGACTGATGCAATGACACCAATTCATGCAGCCAGTCTGCTTGCTGGCTGGAATCGCTTTTAATTTTTCCACGTTCTTTATATTTCCAATGAGCGGCGATCCCACGCTCTGCAATCTGGTGCATCTCTAATGTTCGGATCTGAATTTCGATTCGCTCGCCACCAGGGCCCATCACGGTCGTATGTAGGCTTCGATAGTCATTGGCTTTAGGCATTGCGATAAAATCTTTAAATCTTCCAGGCACAGGCTTCCACAAAGAATGAACATGCCCCAAAACTTCATAGCACTCGCCAATCGTGCTTACGATCACTCGAAAGGCCAAAATATCAAAGACCTGTTCATACTCGATATTTCGATGCTGCATTTTACGATAGATCGACCAAAGATGCTTTGATCTTCCGTAAATCTCGCACTTTAAATCCGATTTTGCTAAAGATTTGCGGACCAAGTTTTTGACATCTTCGATGTACTTTACGCGCTCAGCTTCAGTTTTTTTAATTTTTTGAACTAGATCATAATAAACATCAGGTCTGTAATAGCGAAAACAGAGATCTTCTAATTCAATTTTTAAGGAGTTAATTCCCATGCGACCAGCCAGGGGCGTATAAAGCTCTAAGGTCTCTTGCGCAATTCTAGCTTGCTTTTCATAGGGCATATGATGAAGCGTGCGCATATTGTGAAGGCGGTCAGCTAGCTTTACTAGGACAACACGCACATCTTTTCCCATGGCGACAATCATCTTTCGAACATTTTCGCCCTGCTTTTCCATGGAATTTCTAAATTTGATCTGAGAAATTTTTGTCACACCATCAACTAACATAGCAACAGTTTCACCGAACTCACGGCGGACATCTTCTAAGGTCACTGGCGTATCTTCAACGGTGTCATGCAGGATGCCTGTCATGATGGTGTCTAAATCCAAATGCAGATCTGCTAAAATGCCAGCCACCGATAATGGATGAGATATATAAGGCTCGCCGCTACGACGAAATTGTCCTTCGTGAGCTTTTTCAGAAAAGTAATAGGCTTTCTCAACGATGCTTAAATCAGCTTGTGGAAAATACGAGCGTATTTTCTGAAATAGATCTTCAAGGGTTTTTGCGGGCTGTGCGCCCCAACCCGGATCGGTGGTCAAAAATTCGGACATCGTTCTATGATAAACTATTTTGCAGAAAGCATGAAGAAATGTCTTTGCTTAGACGAAAGTCTTTATTTATTCAGATCTTTTTCGATTTGCAGGCGAACATGTTCGGCTTCCATATTACCTTCAAAGCCTACATTGCCAATCGCCACTTCACGAAGGGAGGTTACGATGTACTTATTGCTTCTCATTGCCACAGTGGTCTCAGCACCTTTCATTAACTGCTTTGTGCGTTTTGAAACCATCAAAACTAAAGCAAAACGATTCGGAACCTTTTCTAAACAATCTTCGACCGTGACACGAGCCATGCAACCTCCG
>JAYWDA010000553.1:0-2991 GCA_043780105.1 Pseudobdellovibrionaceae bacterium
ATATTGGAAATCTTGAAAAAGAACAGGCCGAGCAAGGACAAAACTTTCAAGAACATATTGTGAATCAATTCGTGGATTTGACTCGTAAGGGAGCTTCAGAAAATCCAAGCAGCCAATTGATTGTTTGGCCAGAGACCGCTTTTCCTGGGAATTTTGATCAACGCACTTTGGGATTTTATTATCAGCAAAAAGTTATTCAAACATTAAAAGATTTAAAAATGTCCTTGATAACAGGTTCCTACTCAACGGAATTTAATTCTAAATCTGGTAAATCTATTTCGTACAATGCTATGGCTTTTCTGGATTCTAAAGGAGAATTAAGTGGCCCTCTCTACCGAAAGACTCATCTTTTGGCTTACGGTGAGTATTTACCTTTGAGTGAAACTTTTCCGATACTGCTCACCTGGGTGCCGATGATTGCTAATTTTGGGCGCGGTCAGGGTCCGCAAGTTTTTACTTTAAATGTTAAAGAGCAGCCTGTTAGGTGGGGCCCCCAGATTTGCTACGAAGGACTTTATCCCGAGTTTTCTCAAAATCTGGCGCGCTTAGGAGCACAGGTTTTTGTGAATATCACGAATGACTCGTGGTTTGGTCAGCCGTTCGAGCCACAGCAGCACATGTATATGACTTTCGCGCGCGCTATAGAAAATCGCAGGCCTTTGATTCGATCGACCAACACGGGCATCAGTTCGGTCGCGCTGGCAAATGGTGACATTCAACAGTTTTCTCCGCTGCATGAGGCGTGGACTGGAAAATTTGATGTGTCTTACCAGCAGAATCCGCCTTTGACTTTTTTTTCGAAGTGGGGTCATTTTGATGCTCTAGTTCTGCTGGTCATCATTCTGATCACACTTTTGATAGGATACCGAAATGCAAGAATTCGCCGCCCTTGATTGGTCGGAAATTTTACAGAAAATGAGCGCGTCTGCGACCAGCACCGGCGCAAAAGATCGGCTGTCTTACTTGGCGCCATTAGCGACGGCGGCAGAAGCTGAAAAAAGTTTTTCCGATGTCCAGGCCGCCATGCAATTGATTGGCATCGGCTTACGTCCCTTTATGGAAAGCTTAGATTTATTTTCACCTTGGCACAGTCGACTTAAAAAAAAGGCTGTTTTAAAAACTTTAGAAATTAAAGACGTCCGATTTTTTTGTTTAGAAATTTTTGCACTCCGTGAAGCCCTTAACCGAGTTGATAACTCTTGGTCAAAGGACGTTCACCAATCTTTAATGGACCCGACCGAGCCCTTATCTGCCATCGATCAAATTCTGACTCCGCAAGGTGATATTCGCTCGGATGCCAGCGAAAAACTACACAGCCTTTTTTCTGAAAAAGAAAAATTGGCTCGTGAAGTTCAACATCAACTGGATAAATTGGTCAAAGCTCATAAAATGGAAAATCTACTGCAGGATAAATACGTCACGACCCGTGAAGGCCGTTGGGTTTTACCGATTCGAAGCGGAATGCAGCACCAAATGCCCGGCGTGATTCATGGCTCATCTCAAACAAAGCAGACGGTATTTATGGAGCCTGAAATATTGGTGCCAGTGAATAATCGTTTGCGCCAAATTGAAGTCGACATTGAAGATGAAGTTGAGCGCTTGCTGACCGAGCTTTCGCATTACCTTGCTGGAAGAAACTCTGAATTTGAACAAGCTAAGAAAATCCTTGAAAACTGTGATGTGATTTTAGCTCAAGCGCAACTTTGTTTAAAATTAAATACGTCCCCTTGCGAGTTTTCAGAAAACTCGATCGAGCTTCTGGATTTGCGCCATCCCTTGTTGCAACTTTCAGGCAAAGAAGTGATTTCAAATACAGTCACCTTAAACTCAGAAAAATCGATTCTTCTTTTATCTGGTCCCAACGCTGGCGGAAAAACAGTTTTATTAAAATCTATTGGCTTAGCCGCACAAATGGCCCGCTGTGGACTTTTAATTTGCGCTGGCGAAGGTTCACGACTGCCATTTTTTAAAGATGTTCTTGTTGGCATTGGCGATGCGCAAAGTGTTGATGCCGAGCTCAGTACTTTTGCAGCCCATATGAATTTATTAAATCAAGCGACCGAATTGAAAGGTCCCCGATCGATTGTGCTGATCGATGAAATTTGTGGATCAACCGATCCTGAAGAGGGCTCGGCGCTGGCTAGAAGTTTTATCGAAAGCTTTTCGCAGCAAGGCGTTTTTGCCGTGATCACATCCCACTTGGGCCCCTTAAAGTCCGGGTGGGCCTCATCAGATCCTATCTTAAATGGCAGTATGGAATATGTTCGCGCCACCGGCAGGCCAAGTTACCATTTTATGCCAGGCCTCCCCGGGGATTCGTTAGCTTTGCAAACAGCCAAGCGAGTCGGCGTGAAAGCTTCGATTGTTGACCGCGCAACAGATCTTTTGTCTCCGACAACGCGCGATCGAGTGCAAAAATTAGAACAGATTGAACAACTGCGAAATGATGTCACCACCTTGCAGGATCAATGGCGGCAGGAAAATAAAAAAGTTCAGCAGCTGAAATCAAAGTACGAAGGAAAGCTGCAAGAATTTGATAAAGAAAAACAAGCTTGGCTTGAAAAAACCGTGCGTAAAGCCGAGAAAAAAGTCGACGAAGAGATGCAGAAAGTAAAAGCTGCAGACACTTTTACAAAGCATCGACAGCTGCAAGAAATTAAATTTCAACTTCCAGAGATTGTAAAAGCCAAAAACATTGATCGCGGTGTCGCTGCAGAAACTCCAGAAGATTTTACGAAAAGATTTCCTCCAGGCTCGAAAGTTTTTGTGCCCACGTTAAATCAAGACGGAATCGTGCAAAGCACTCCGAACTCTAGAGGCGAAGTGTCTATACTTTCAAATTCAATTCGGCTGCATTTATCATGGCAAGAATTAAAGCCTCCAGGAAAGTCGCAAAATCCGACATCACAATTGGTCCGCGAATCTTCGGGCTTTTCGGTTGCACTTTCGAATGAAGATATGTCCTTAGATGTGCGTGGAAAGACCGTGGAA
>JAYWDA010000554.1:0-3552 GCA_043780105.1 Pseudobdellovibrionaceae bacterium
TCGCGGAGGACGCGAGCTTCGTTGGTCATTATAATTCTGGAGGTTCTTTTCTTAGAAATTCCACTTGGTTTTACTAAGTGCTGAGTAAGTATGTAGTCCATGTTCCTCCACTGATATTACTGGCAATCGTTCCTCCTCCATTTCAATCCACAAGGAAGACCAATAACGTCGTCTTTAGAATGATCTTGGAAGTTGACCAAGGACTCCTAAGAACCTAATATTACGTGGAAATCTTTGGAGATCTCAGAGTTAATCTGGAGGAAAAGCTCCGGCCTCAGTTCCCGAGTTCTCCACCAATTTCAAATACCGATATCTTGATATCAAGATATCGGATATCAGATATCCGAAGGGCGCCTGAAATTAGGCGAAGCTTTGATTTCGGAATTCACTAACTTATAAAGATAAGCCCCAAGCTGATCCGCTGTTTTTACAGCAGGATCTTCTGTCACTTTCAGCAATTTAAAAACGGTCTGACATTCCCTTAATGATCCGTAAGCCGTCTGAAAGAAATGTCGCTTCTCATTCACGGAAGCTTTTGCGTTTCCCTCTGCCAGGTTGAGAGCGATAGATGAGGCTGCTCTGTGAAGCTGATCCTTCAAATTACCGGTCGCTTTGATTTCTAATGCTTGGTCGTAAAACTCGATCGCTAAGTCTAAAGTTTTAAATGTTTTCATTGGTGCACCACTTTCTAATTTGTGGAGTGTTGCAAAAATTCCTCCGCAAATTTAACAAAGGGAATTTTCTTAGTACTCAAGCCGTCTTTCTATTTGAAAAGTGCTCGTGAATATTGAAAATATGATGGACAACGCCACATTGTGCGGATGCGAAAATAAATTTGGTTCAAGATGAATTAATAATTGTTTGTAAAATAGAAGCGGGCGATGCTCTAGATTTCGAGATTAGATCAATTGGTGATATTTCCGATTAAGTTAATATCGTGCTTAAGTAACGATTTTGGCTTTAGGATCAAATTTAAAAATGATTTTTGCTAGCGACTTAATATTATTTAAAAAAATAATCATGCAGAAGGGATATTTATTTTATGCCCAAATTAGAAACTCAATCAGTGCTAGAGCTTCAAAAGCTTGTAAAAATATTTTGTGAAGATCGAGACTGGGATCAATTCCATACCTTAAAGGACTTAGCCATTGGCGTATCTACAGAAGCCAACGAGCTTCTGGACTTGTGTAGATTTAAATCAGATCGTCAAATTAATGAATTACTAAATACACCAAGTTTTAAATTCAAAGTGGAGTACGAATTGGCTGACGTCTTCTTTTTCATTCTGCGTATTGCCCAAATGTATAAGGTAGATCTAGCAAGTGCTTTGGAAATTAAGCTCCAAGCAAATGCCATTAAATATCCGATAGAAATTTCAAAGGGTTCTAACAAGAAATATAATGAGTAGAAAATGATTATATACTCTTCCGACAAAGCAGGATTTCTCGCAGATATGGACACCGGCTCCATTGAACAAAAAGTGCATCTGCTCATACAAAAAAAGTATCAACGCAAGGTAAGCCCCAATGAAGTCACGTCTTGGAAAAATTCACTTCCTTATATGGATAGAGCTTTAAGGGGTTTAAATGAGGTGCCAGACGACACTGGAATTTCGATTGAGTACCAAATTCCGCTATCGGGGAAAAGAGTTGATTTTATCTTGACCGGTTTAGATGCTGAAAGTAGGGAATCTGTAGTAATTATTGAGTTGAAGCAGTGGAGTAAAGCGCAGGCAACTAATATGCCTTCAACTGTTAATGTGCATTGGTCAAGTGGACAAGGGAACACAACCCACCCCAGCTATCAAGCCTGGTCGTATGCGCGACTAATTCAGGATTACAATCAGACGGTTCAACAAGAGAATATTTCCTTAATACCTTGCGCATATTTACATAATTATTCCAGTGATGGCGTTATCGATGGTGATTTTTATAAAGACGATACCGCCAAAGCGCCACTTTTTTTAAAAGAAGATATCAATAAATTGCGAGATTTTATTAAAAATCATATCAAGTATGGTGATAAACAAAATATCATGTACAAAATAGAAAATGGAAAAATTAGACCTTCTAAACAGCTAGCAGATCATTTAGTTGGATTAATTAAAGGTAATGATGAATTTATTTTAATTGATGAGCAAAAAGTGGCATTCGAATCTGTAATCTCTAAAGTTAAAAATCAAACTAAAAAGAAGAACGTCATAATTATTGAGGGTGGACCAGGCACAGGTAAAACCGTACTGGCAGTAAATTTGTTGGTTGAAAGCACAAAACTTGAAAAAGTCGCCCAATATGTAACTAAAAATTCTGCACCCCGAGAGGTTTACCAATCAAAATTAGCAGGAACACTCAAAAAAACGCATATATCAAATTTATTTGTTGGATCTGGGTCATTTACCGAAACGAAGGCCGACGAATTTGATTTATTGATTGTTGATGAGGCTCATCGCTTGAATGAAAAGTCGGGCCTCTTTAAAAACCAAGGTGAAAATCAAATTAAAGAATTAATTTACGCCTCAAAAACGAGTGTTTTTTTAATTGATGAAGATCAAAAAGTGACAATCTTTGATATTGGAAAAAAAGATTCAATAAAAGATTTTGCAAAAGCGCAAGGGGCCGAAATTTTCGAATTGATACTACCTTCGCAGTTTCGATGCAACGGCTCCGATGGATACCTTTCTTGGTTAGATAACTCACTTCAGATTAAACAGACTGCCAACATGCTTTTGGATCGTGAAGATTATGAATTTAAAGTATTCGATGATCCGAACTTACTTTTTAAAGAAATTAAAAAGAAAAATTATAATAATAAAGCCAGATTGACTGCGGGTTATTGTTGGAACTGGATTTCGAAAAAGGATTCCGATCAATTTGATATTCAGTTTCCGAAGTTCAAATTTAGGATGAAGTGGAACCTATCAGAAGAAACTATGCTTTGGATTATAAAGGCTGACTCAATAGACCAGATCGGTTGCATCCATACATGCCAGGGATTAGAGGTGGAGTATATTGGCGTTATTATTGGCCCCGATCTGATTGTCCGAGAAGGCAAAGTCATTACGGACTACAGGGCTAGAGCAGCAACAGATCAATCACTAAGGGGCATAAAAAAGATCTCGACAGAAAATCCCAAAAAAGCACAAGATATTGCTGACCCTATTATTCGAAATACTTATAGGACTTTAATGACGCGCGGATCGAAGGGTTGTTATATCTACTCTGAAGATGAAGAAACGCGAACCTATTTTAAAAAATTAATTCATAGTGAAAATTCTTGGCCGGAATACAGATTAGATGCTCCAGCTCTTAAAGGCGTCGCGGATAAGCGTAAAAAGTACCGCGGAAAATAGGCATAAACTTAGGGAAAGCAGCCAGCTACTTCGAGGCATTACTTTAAGATTAAAATACAAATTTCACAAACCCCGTAGATTATAAAAGGAAAAATTATTTTCACAATGAGGTAATAAAAACTCATGATGGCAGACCTACCTTGCCAAATAGGATAGAGACGATGAAAGTTCCTCGTGGCGTCTCTTGGCTGCCGCTGTTCTCA
>JAYWDA010000555.1:0-1628 GCA_043780105.1 Pseudobdellovibrionaceae bacterium
ATGGCTGCGGCCATTGGTGCAGGACTTCCAATTCGGGAAGCCAGCGGTAATATGGTCGTCGATATGGGTGGCGGAACAACAGGTGTGGCTGTGATTTCATTAAGCGGTATCGTTTATTGTAAATCGATCAAAGTTGCAGGTGATAAATTTGATGAAGCGATTGTGAATTACGTTCGTCGTCAGTTTAATTTGCTCATCGGCGAAAGAACGGCTGAAAATATTAAGATTAATATTGGAAATGCTTATCCGTTTGAAGAAGAAAAAACGATGGAAATCAAAGGTCGTGACCTTGTTGCGGGAGCGCCAAAGACCATCGAAATCACAAGCTCTCAGGTTAATGATGCCTTGATGGATCCTTTGTCTGAAATTGTTGATGCTGTTCGAACCGCCTTAGAAAAAACTCCGCCAGAACTTGCTTCTGATATCGTTGATAATGGAATTGTCCTGACCGGTGGCGGTGCGCTGTTAGCAAATCTTGATGTTCTTTTGCGCGAAAGAACAGGTTTGCCAGTTTCGATTGCCGAAGATCCTTTAAGCTGCGTGGTGATGGGATCCGGAAAAGTCTTAGACGACCCAGAGCTTTTAAGACAACTGACCGTAGACTAGTAGAGAACTCTTGATGGATGAAATAGATATCAGGGCTTTAGCGCTATTCTTTTTCTTCGCTCTCCTTGATGATCGCAAAGCCATCGAATGCTCCGTTCAGTCCATGATGATTTGTCAGGAAAGAAAAAAAAGAAACCCCAACATCAAAAACTCTGTCGCTGTGATTTATGCCACCTCAAAAATATGGGATGAAGTTCATTTAAAGTTTCAAAGGGGTCTTCCCAATAGTTCGATGGAATCGGGCTGGCTGGTCCCAGCTGATCTTGATTTAGGCTCGTGGAGAGAGTTTCAAAAAAATGCAACGAACGACGAACTTCAAAGCGTCATTTGGTCAAAAATTTTAAATTATTCAGATTTAGATATTTCAGAAGCTTTGGGGCTGACTGTCGGAACAGTTCGCTATCGACTAGCACGGGCATATAGAAAACTGGGTGGCATGACCCATCAAGTTTTAAAATCGCCAGGAAAAGAGCCTCGCAATGTCTAGCGACGATCCAAAAAATATCTACTTATCTAAATTTGGCCAGCGTGAAGTTTCTAATTTTATGGGCCATGAAATGATTTATGATTTGATCACTCATTCTTTGGATCCTGAACGCACGAAAGCTGTCGAGGCCTTTGTCGCGACGTCAAAAGATGCTCAGCAAGATATGATAAAAATGCTGAACGGCATGCAGTACGCTGAAAGGCTTAGCGAAACTGTTGTCTCGGAAATAATTCTAGGTCAAATCAGTGAACCGTCGACTTACCTTGCAGTTCTTTTGAAAAAAACTAAGTTTCAGCATTGGCCAACAAGCGTCAAGTGGGCCCTTGAAGCCTTGGTCGTTGTTTCACTGATGATTGTGATCAGTTTAATGATTCCCTGGGACCGGGTTGCCAAATTTCATCCATTCCCAGAAAGAAAAGAAACGATTTTAGCAGAAGTTGATAAGACTCAACAGGTGGGCGATCCCGCAAAATTAAAAAGCATTGAGCTAAGTGAACCCGCCGAATTCTCTGACGACGATAAAAATAAACCCGAG
>JAYWDA010000556.1:0-3342 GCA_043780105.1 Pseudobdellovibrionaceae bacterium
TTAATCTCACGACAAAAATCAACAAATTCCTGACCGCGGGCGTACTCCACATCAATGTGAAAAAATGGAGCTTGTGTCGCTAATCTTTCGGGAATCATTTCATGTTTAAGCGGATCAACCCCTGAAAATCCAAGTCCAAAAAGTGACATACTCGCAGGGGCACTGCCGCGGGCGGTTCCCAAGGTTAACTTTTTAGTTTTCGCAAACTCAACACACTTTTTAACTCCGTCCATAAACTCGCTCATTTGAGGATGGCCGTTCAACCATCCATCGCGGTTCAGGTACGCCATCGTTGAATCCGTCACAGTGTTATAGTGACGTTGAAGACCTTTGATTACTTCTTCCCTCATGTTTTCCATAAAAAGATTCCTTTCCGTTTCGGTGAGCAATTCACCAATTTCAATTTTGCCCGCGACGGAAAGGAGATTCTTAATTCGCTTTCTACGGTCTTCAAGGCTGACAACTTCTTGATCTATCTCCAAAAGTTTTTCTTGAAGGTGAGAGCTGAGTTCGGAATTTGAAAAGTTAACGATAAGCTTGATGTCATCAAGGCTAAATCCCAAGCTTTGCAAATCCCGAATACGGTTCACTCTATCGAGCCACTTCTGGTCATAGTATCTATAGTTGTTTTCACTTCAAAGGGACTTCGGCAAAAGACCAATGGACTCGTAATACCTGACAGTACGAGTTGAGACCTTGGCTGTTTTTGCAAAAGTTCCGATTGAAAGCATCTTTGAATTCCTTCCCATGAAGTTCATCATGGAGTTTGACGTAACGACAAGGTCAATGGGGCTTTCTTTAGCCTGGACGCCGCGTTGAACGACCATAAATGCTCTAGGATGATCTTAGCAAGTCCCTCATTAGTTGCATTGACCAATGGGAATTTTTTAATATTAATATCGCCATTCATTAAATGCCTCCTTTCTTAGTGCGACTATTATTCCTGGCTTCGATACTGATCTTTTTCCAGATCTTTCGATCTTCAGCGGCTAAAACTTTGTTTTGCCTTCGCATTCCATGACGAACTTCAGCCGCAAGTTTTTGATAGCTTCGCCATCTGCCATCAGAAAGCGAACCATCAGCCAGAGCTTCTTTGATTGCACAGCGCGGTTCTGTTTGATGTTGGCAATCGCCAAAACGGCAACGTTGAATAAGATCTTCAATATCTGAAAACTGTGTACGAACTCCCTCGGAATGATCTGAAAGCTGAAGTTCACGCATTCCGGGAGTATCAATGATCAGTCCGCCGTAGCGACTTGCATAAAGGTTACGTGAAGTCGTCGTATGGCGACCTTTCCCGTCACCTTCCCGTACGTCTTGGGTTTTTATTTGCTCATTGCCGATCAGGAAATTGACCAAAGTTGATTTCCCGACTCCTGATGAACCAATAAAAACTGAGGTCGTTCCTTTTTTTAAATAGCCAGCAAGAAACTCAGCCTTTTCAAAATTGTCTTTTGAAAGTGAATGAATTTGCACACCTGGAAATTCTTTTTGTGTCTCGGCAAGAATACTTTCAATGCTATCAAAACAAGTGTCTGCCTTTGTTAAAAGAATAACAGGAACAGCGCCAGCATCTTGAGCAACGGCAAGATAGCGTTCAATGCGACGGTAATTCAGATCAGAAATTGCCGACGATGTAATGAAGACATAATCAACATTCGTTGAAAGTATCTGCATGTCCGCACTCGCGCCGACTTGCTTCCGATGAATAATGGTTTTCCTTTTTAAGACCTGCTGGATAACCCCACGCTCAGATTGACTGGGAAGGTCCACCATAACCCAATCGCCAACGGCGGGATAATCAGCCCGCGACATGGCATTGAATTGCACCTTGCCGCTCACGGACGCCCAAAAAATTTGATTTAAACCCGCTTGCAAACGATAGAGATTTCTCTCTTCACAAATAACACGGGCTGGAAACAACGAACCTGTCGAACGAGGTTGCTCGCCAGATAAATAAACAGGGTCAGGATTTTGACTTTCAAAAAAATCATCCCAACCAAACAGAGATAAAAATTCCTTTTCGGAACTAAGCATGAAAACTCCTTAAGTTAATTTTAAAAATAAAATGACTTAAGGGCCTAATTGAAACCTAATTTATATTAATTAATCCAGGTGCAAAAGAAGGCCCTTGCTTACTGATTGATTTGACATTAGGACCTCCCTTGAGATGAAATTGGGCGACATATTTGTCGCGGATAAGACTAGGTTAAAGAAATTTTGCCGACTGGTCAATAAATTTAAAACTTCAGGTGGGAACATTGGAACTCGCACGAAAAATACTTAGACCGACTGGAAGATTTATTTAATGAATCTTCCTTCCTTTCATTATAATATCGATCTAAGAGAAGTTCCTGATAATGACCAAGAGTGGCTCGATCTTATTAAGGTTAGCATCTTAAAAGTTCAGACTGCAGAAACAGATCAAGAAAGAATACTTCTATTTGAAACTCTGTCCTTAGCTTTTAGAATTACGAATCAGTTAACAGAGGCTGAAACCTATCAAGCTAAAGCTCTGGCACTTTCAAATACGCCAATCAAACAAATTCAGAACCTAACTCGTTTGGCGATTATTTATCAGTGGCAAAAAAAATTCGTAGAAGCTGAAGAGATCTATAATCAGGTCAAAGTTTTACTGACAAGCGGTGACACTTCAAAAATATTGCTAGCCGCCTATCACCAACATTTGGGAAAGTTATATTTTGATCAAGAGCAATATAATACCAGTATCAAGGAATTCGAAATAGCTCTTAAAATAAGAATTGAAATCAACGCCCCTCCCGATCAAGTAGAATCTAGCCGATTAGCTTTGCAAGAAGCGCAAAAAAGAAATGCTTGTTAGATAAATAAAATCACCCAGCCAGCGTCACCTTAAAATTCAAATGTTCCTCACGCAACATTTCTTCGATGACAACTGAAACCCACGTTGCCGCGTGCTCACCGAGTGCCTCCGCCATATCAGCCGCAGCACCCAAACTTGGAAATCTTCGTCCATGCTCAAAATCATTTAATTTCTGACGAGTAGTTTTTAACTTTTTAGCCATCTTGGTTTGTGAAATTTCTTCCGCAAGACGATGAGATTTCAGAAGGCGAGCAAACGTCAAAGGACCATAATTTTTTTCAAGCTCTTTAAATCCATATTTATTTTTTCTACTTCGTCCGGTAGTCATGCGGTGTTACCTCCTCAACCTTAACAATATTTATTTCGCCATTTTTAGAAACGCTGTAAATCGCTCTCCACTTAATACCGAGTCTTACAGATCGCTGCGTTTGCCTTAAACCCTTTAAGGGTTCGTCACGATATCCCTTCACCTTGCGGGCTTCGCTAAGACCAAATTCCTC
>JAYWDA010000557.1:0-2825 GCA_043780105.1 Pseudobdellovibrionaceae bacterium
CGCGATCCTAAAAATAAAGAAGTCTCTATGGCGACCAAAAAAGGGAAGTACACAGATTTTCCAGTGATCATTTTGGTCAACGAATACTCGGCTAGCGCCAGTGAAATTGTGTCCGGCGCCCTTCAAGATAACAAGCGCGCCTTAATTATGGGACAAAAAACCTTCGGTAAGGGCAGCGTGCAATCAGTCGTTCGCTTGGGCGATGGAAGTGGTCTTAAGCTGACTGTTGCAAGGTATTACACACCAAGTGGAGTTTCCATTCAATCCGAAGGAATTAGCCCAGACATTGAAATTGATGATGTCGATCCAGAGGCTTTTTCAAAGGCTATTGTTAAGAACAAAGCGCCTCGTGAAAAAGATATTCAAGGACACTTAAAAGGTGACCGCGAGAAAAAGGGCGATAAGAAAAAGCTTGCTGACGACGGCGCTTTGGCTTGGTGGAAAGATATGGGAAATAAAAAAGATGAAAACCTGACGTCCCGTGAAAAGCTATTCAAGTCAGATTATCAAGCTTATCAGGCCTACAGTTATTTGCGGGCTTGGAAGACACTCCAGGTGCTTTCGAAATAATTCTTGCTGATCCACTCACGCTTATGGGACTAATAGACTATGACGTCTTTGGTGCCCTTGATTTTTGCTGTGGGATTTAGTCACGGATCCCTTATGAATTCAGTTCCTGTAACAGGACAAGTGACTGTTTTTTGTCCCGCAACAGTCGCAAATCCAAGCGGGTCGAAAGCTAAATACAGCTGCCAAGATTTAGTCTTAGAGCCTTCTGCCTACGATTACTTTATGGGGCCGCAAGGCCTTGTCGCAGATCACTTAACCCTCGTGGCCACTCGAGAAGACGGCTCTATTCGATCAAAAACTGATCTATATGACGGTAGTCACTTTAGAAGTACGTCTAGTTTGAATTTATGGATCTCGACTTTGTTCCAGAGACCTTTGTTTAAAAAAGGTCTTAATAAGATCAGCTACACGTTAGTCCTGGACCAGGCCATCGTTGGTCAAGGAGACTTCAAGGTTTTAGTCCAGGAACAGGCGGCGCGTGAGTGTCCTGTCAGTCAATATATGTCAGCAGATCCTGCTGACTGTGAATCGCCATTCTCTGTATGTGAGCGATACTTCTCGCAATATAATAACTGCACCTTAAAATAAAAAATCCAATCAGACTCACTCGACTTTCAAATTAATCCTTTGGTCGCAATTCTGTGCCTTAGTCCCGTTAAAGACTTTGTGTTTGGTACCGTAAGTATAGGTGCAAGCCAAACGGAGTCTTGGTCTTGCAAACACAAAGCCCAGGAGGGGATTACACACAACGGGGAAAGTACGGGGGATTTATGGGAATGAGAGTAACGACGAATATATCAGCGATCAATGCACAAAGAAACCTAGTCCAAAGTCAAAGAAGCTTGTCTAGCAGCATGGCTCAGTTAGCAAGTGGAAGTCGAATCAATAAGTCAGCCGATGATGCTGCAGGCTTAGCGATTTCAGAAAATTTCAAAAGCCAAATTAGATCTTCGCGACAAGCTGCTAGAAATGCGAACGATGGAATCTCGATGGTTCAAGTGGCAGAGGGCGGACTGAATGAAATCAGCAATATCGCAACACGTTTGCGTGAGTTGGGAATCCAAGCGGCATCTGACACCGTTGGTGAAACAGAGCGTGGATTCTTGGATAAAGAAGTTCAACAATTAAAATCTGAAGTGGATCGTATCGCGAATGTCACTACTTGGGGTTCAACAAAACTACTTAATGGAAACGCTCCAAAATTTGATTTTCAAGTCGGTCTTTTCAACAAGCCTGATGAAAATCGAATTGTTTTTGATGCCTCTCAAAACAACGTCACTCTCAGCAACTTAGGTTTGAGTGGACTTGATTATAAAACAAAAGAAGGCGCGCAAGAAGCTCTTGCAAAAATTGATACAGCTCAAACAAGTGTTAACGGGATGAGAGCCACCTTTGGTGCGCTTCAAAATCGACTGACTTCGACTGTTGATAACTTAGGTATTACTGAAGAAAATTTAAGTGCCGCCAATAGCCGAATCAGAGACACTGATGTTGCGATGGCAACTTCTGAAATGACTCGCAATAATATTTTATTGCAAGCAGGCACAGCGACATTGGCGCAAGCCAATCAAGTCAATTCATTAGCTTTAAAATTAATTGGATAAAATCTCCGTTTTATCCTCCGTGTGTAAGGCCCGGCGCTATTCCCATACGCCGGGTCTTTTTTTTAGTTCGCGTCTGGAGGAAGAGATCCTTTTGAAACCTCTTTCACTTTGGCTGAACTTAAAAGATGAGCAACGACTTTTTCTTCGGTGATCATATAAGCTAAACGACTAGCTGATTCGGGCTTATTATAAAATTCACGAAGTTTAGTTTCTTCAATCCCAGTTTCTTTGGCATATTCTGTCAGCTTCTGATCGACATCTTCGCGGCTGGCAACAAGCTCATGCTTGCGAGCGATCTCATCAATTAAAAAACTAGACTGAATCATTTCTGACGCTGTCTTTTCAAAATCCTTGTCCCACTTTTGAACATAATCTAGAAAATCAGCTTCTGACATTCCTTGTTCAGACATACGCTTTTTAAAATCGGCAATGAGGCTTTCTTTTTGTTCCTTTAATAACGACGCCGGAACTTCGACGGGATTGTTATCAACAAGCTTTTTTAGCAAAAGGTTTTTAAAGGCATCTTGAATTCTTTTATCTTCAGTTTTTGACATATCTTCGTGAATTGTTTTTTTCAAATCCTCAAGTGAAGTGGGTCCACCCAAAGTTTTTACGAATTCATCGTTTAATTCAGGCAAAACCTTTTTCTTC
>JAYWDA010000558.1:0-1738 GCA_043780105.1 Pseudobdellovibrionaceae bacterium
ACTGGCCGAAATTATGCGAATTCGCAGAGGGATTGCCGTCGCAGGAACTCATGGTAAAACAACAACCACAAGTTTGATCTCGTCAATTTTTTTAGAAGCTAATCAGGATCCCACAATTGTAGTCGGTGGCAGGTTTGAACGAATTAAATCAACTGCACTTTTGGGAAAAGGTGAATGGCTAATTGCAGAAGCCGATGAAAGTGATGGAAGTTTTAATAAATTATCACCAGAAATTGCCGTGATCACAAACATTGATTCGGATCATTTGGATCATTATAAAACCTTTGAAAATCTAAAGCGCGCTTTTTTTGAATTTTCACACCGAGTTCCATTTTACGGAATGGTTATTGCGTGCGGCGATGATCTTATTGTCCGTGAAGTTTTTGAAAATTATCATAAACGAATTTTGTTTTACGGATTTGATTCTAAAAACGATTTTGTTATCACCGGTAAAAACGGTAAATATTCGGTTGAGCGTAAAGAACCTTTTAGTGAAAAATTAACTTTATTGGGTAAATTTCATTTGCAAATGCCAGGAATTCATACGGCATTGAATGCTACTGCTGCAATAGCAGTAGCATTGGCCGCTGGAATTGATTTTGAAACTTGCGCAGCAGGACTGAATAAATTTGAGGGTGTTGATCGCAGATTTCAATTTAAGGGCGAAGTAGCAAGCATTAAAGTTTATGATGATTATGGTCATCACCCCACTGAGGTTCGTGCAACATTGCAAGCATTTCGCGAAAAGTTTCCAACAAATAGACTTGTTGTTTACTTTCAACCCCATAGGTATTCACGTACCGAGCATTGCTGGCAGGATTTTAAAAGCTGTTTTATTAATTGTGATGTTTTGTTTTTAGGTGACATTTACCCGGCCGGCGAGCAACCTATCGCAGGTGTTGATTCAGAACATTTATTGAAAGAAATGAAACATGCTAAATCATTTCACAGTCCGAAATCAGATTCACAAGTTCAAATAATTTCAGACAGTTTAAAAGCAGATGATATTTTTATCACTCTAGGCGCCGGTGACGGTTGGAAGTTGGGTCTTGATGTCCTTAGTTATATCTCAAAACGTTAATTTGGCTGAATACACATCATGGTTGATCGGTGGCGCTGCTGAATATTTTTGTTTGCCGGAAACGATTGAAGAGTTAAAAGAAGCCATCGAATATTCAAAGCGAAACCAATTAAAAATAACAATTTTGGCCGGTGGAAGTAACGTTTTAATATCTGAATTAGGTATCAAAGGTCTGACAATTGGTTTGAAAAAATTCAGTCACACGACGATTAAAACAGCGAATGATAATTTATATATCGAAGCCCTTTCGGGCACATCAAAATCTGAATTACTTAAAATATTTTTAAAACACAAGTCAACACCGGCATTATTTTTGGCGGGCTTGCCAGGTGATGTGGGTGGTGGCGTTGTGATGAACGCAGGGGTAGCTGAAAATTTTGAACCTCGTGAATTTATGCAGCTTGTGGATTGGATCGAAGTCATTGATCTAGACCTAAAAATTCATAGACTACAAAAGTCAGATTTGAAAATTTCCTATCGTCATACAGATGGCTGGCAACCGCATATTATCACCAAGGTTGCCATCAGTTGGCCTATCGAGGGCGATGGCGGCTTGCTACAAAAAGTGAAAGATGCAAATTTGGCAAGACTTTCAAAGCAACCTCTTGATTTGCCGTCGTGTGGCTCTGTTTTTAAAAATCCCGACGGCCACAAGGC
>JAYWDA010000559.1:0-2048 GCA_043780105.1 Pseudobdellovibrionaceae bacterium
GCGCTGCTGATTTTACCTGAGATGATCGAAGTGGCTAACGACACATTGGTGCAGGCTTTTTCGCCCTCATTAGACCAATGGAAAACAGTTGAACCAAAAATGCTTAATTTTATTGATGACACCTTAAAAGCTTCAGCGATCAATACCGCTTCAGTGATCGCTCAACGAAATGGACGGAATTGAAAATGAAAAACTGGCTCCTAACTCTCGGTCTTACTTTAACTACAATACTGACAAGCGCCACTTCCTACGCCCAAGCGAAAGTCATGAACCCTGGCGAAGCCAAAGGGCAACTTGTTTTTTTATCGGCTGAAGATGTGCGCAGCGAATCGGCTCTTTATAAATCATTAAATCCAATTTCAATTCCAGTTTTTGCAGAACTACCAATGGAGCTTTCTGTCGTTGCAGGTGCGATCACCCTTAGTCAGCAGAATCTGCTATCTCATGTCCAATTAAAATCGCGGGCTCGTCACACGCCTAACTTAGATATTTCCGAACTTCCCGGTGGCCTGAATAATGATTTACTTAAAAACTTTCGCAGCGGTGACTGGGTTCATTTGCTGCTATCTAACGATGGCAAAATCTTGATCGAAATGACAACCGAGGCCGAAGCTGTGGCTTTCACGACGGCTAAGAAAAATCTAACCCCTGTTAAACTGAAATATGATCTCAGCGCAAAAAATGTTTTTCGAACTTCAGAACTTTCATGGGTTGATTTTGATAAGGTCGGCTCTAAAGCTGCCAATTATGCAGAGCTGGCGAAAGCCTTAAATACGCCCGAGCGAACGGTGGTTCGTCCCGGTTACGCCATTCCCTTTTATTTCTACCAGCAGTTTATTGACACAAATCCTTCGATCAAGGCAGCGATCGAACAGATTCTTCATGATCCTTTGATGAATAAAATTTCAAAAGTCTCTTACCGTGAAGAAAAACTAAAGAATCTTTATAATATGATTCTAAGTAAAGACAACGTTGTAAGCCCTGAACTGATCAGCCAGCTTTTAACAGTTTTTGAAAAAGAGCGCACGGTTGACGGACTACCAAAAAAAATGAAACTTCGTAGCTCAACAAACTCGGAAGATCTGCCTAATTTTAACGGCGCCGGACTTTATGACTCAGCTGCTTACAAACCGACTGAAAAAAATAAAGAAAAAACCTCTGTTGAAAAAGTCGAAGCGCTTAAAGAAACTTTACGAATTGTTTGGGCCTCAATTTGGAATTTGCGCGCCTTTGAAGAGCGAGCCTATTTCCAGATTCCCCATGCCGACGTAAAAATGGGAATGCAAGTCAACCCAGCTTACAAAGGTGAATTAGCAAATGGTGTTGTTGTCACAAAGAATGTTTCAAAAGATCCTAACTTAACAGGATCCGGCGTTTACATTGAAGCTCAGCGCGGCGACACCTACAGCGTTGTTAATCCTGTGGCCAGCATCAAACCAGAAAAAATCTTAGTCACTTTTGATCCTTTGAACCCATTAAACAAAGACCTTTATCAAACTCATATTTTACAAAGATCAAATATTGCTGATGATAATAAAACCGTGATGGATCATGATAATATGAATCCGGTGCTGCCAGATCAACATTCAAAAGACCTTGTTTATTTGGTGTTAAAAGCGGAACAGCATTTCAAGCCTTTACTTGGTAAAGACAAAACTGATTTCTCATTGGATTTAGAATTTAAATTAAGCGACGAAGAAAGTGTTCCACAAATTTATTTAAAGCAATCTCGTCCTTATATTGATTAATTTTAGTCTTTCCTCCGGACCAAGGTCACTAGTGGCCTTGGTCCCGGCCTTGTTCCTTACGACATCCCAACGATAAAATAAAAAATCACGCTCACGGAGGAGTTTATGATTTTTTGGTGCGCCTTGCATTTTTTTTCCTCTTTGGCTTTTGCCGTGATGCCTTCCGATCCCGTTCATGATCCCCATTTCTTAGAACTTCCTGATGGTCGGCCACTGAACAGCTTAAAAGTTCATGGTATTCCATTATCACTGGCCAAAGGCACCGGTGAAAACTTTTCGGCCCCTGAGGCTGCAGCCTTT
>JAYWDA010000560.1:0-6430 GCA_043780105.1 Pseudobdellovibrionaceae bacterium
TATCTGCACCCGTTTTTTGCCAGGTGTCTGTTCTAGCAACACAAACAACTAACTCGGCGGCAGTTCTTGCTGCCGATTGTCCCAGGCAATTTTCGACAAGCTTTTCTCGCAATGATTTGTCACAGACCCAGTGAAATTCCCAGGGTTGAAGGTTTGAGGAGTTTGGCGCCAACAGCGCAAGGTCGAAACACTTCTGCATGACGGACTCCGGTATCAGCGAACCATCAAAAATACGAATGCTCCGCCGCTGACGAACTATTTTTTCAAATGCAGTTATTTCCATTTGTTAAAGCTAATCTGGTGGAGCTCGTCCGGCAACAAATATGGACTCTATGCCAAGCGGCAAATAAGGCCTTTTCACCGATGAGGGCCTTTGTAAAAACGACCTGTTCGGTGAATGGAGGGGACATTTTCGCCTACTTAGATTATACGAAGGGGGCGAGGTTTCGGGGTGAAAAATTTAGTTTTAATTTTACCTTTCCTATTACTCAGCGCCTGTTCTTTTTTTGAGGCGCCTCAAGACCCGGACAGATCTTCAGAATCTGGTGTTCCCCAATTAAAGCTCGCTTCAAATTTCGCTTCGATTAAAAGTAATATCATCGTCCCTAAATGCGTTCGCTGCCACAGTGCTGATTCCAAAAATGACGGGCACAAAATATTATTCTCAACAGAAGATCAGTTGCTCAGCGCCGAAAATGATGAGGGTAAAATTATTATTCCAGGCAATGCTCAGGAAAGTACTTTTTGGAAAGTAATGAGCTCAAATATTCAAGTCCGTGGTGATTTAGATATTATGCCGCCGGAAAAAGATGTTCTTGCAGGACGAAGTCGACCCGTGAATGACGAGCAACTTAAAGTTGTTGCTGAATGGATCGACGGCCTAGCTAGCGGTGGTCCGCAACCTCCGAATTTGCATCCAACACCTCCGGCGCAGCCTCCGGTCGTAGCTCCTTCGCCAGAGCCAACTCCTGAACCACCCGGTCCTCCTGGCGACTTATGGGGTCGCGTGCAACAGCAGGTGATTAATTCTAAATGCGTAACCTGCCACAAAGTTGGCGGCAAGGCCGACAGCTTAATTTTAAGCAGCCGAGCCGACGTCCTTAAAGGTTTAGTGGATGATCAGCCTCTTGTGATTCCTGGTCGCCCTTTGGAAAGCCCACTTTTTCAAGTTCTGAATTCAGATCCCGCGGCTCGGGCTGGGCTTAAAAAAATGCCACCTTTGAAAGCGATTAATACAGGCAAAGTCAAAGATGTGACAGCTGATGATTTGGATTTGGTTCACGCTTGGATTTTAAGTTTGGAGCCAACAAAATCGCAACCACCGACGGCGGGTCCACCGTCAGATCCAGCCTTGCCAGCAGAGCCTTTACCTAACGAAACTCCTGAGATCGTTCGGGGCCGATACATGTTTAACCTGAGCGGTTGTGTTCACTGTCACACAACGGACGCAGCAAAACCTTTAGCTGGCGGTTATCAGTTAAAAACAAATTTTGGAACTTTCTTTGCACCTAATATTTCTCCGGATAAAAAAACCGGGATTGGAAATTGGAGCAAGGGCCAATTCTTAAACGCCATGAGGAACGGAATTTCTCCAAGTGGGCAATATTATTATCCCGCGTTTCCTTACACCAGCTATTCGAAAATGACCGATGAAGATATCTTTGCGATTCGTTCTTACATGATGACTTTTAAACCGATCGTTCAAGCAAACAAGGCCCATCAAGTTGGTTTTCCGTACAATCAAAGAAAAGTTCTTTTCTTTTGGCGTCTGCTTAATTTTGCAAAAGTTCCTGTTTTAAATGAGGAAACTTTCAGAACCGCCAAAGGAACTTTTAAGCCTCTTCCGAATCGTGACGAGGTGTGGAATCGCGGCGCTTACCTTGTTGAAGGTGCTTTTCACTGTGCCCAGTGCCATTCACCAAGAAATAATTTGGGCGGTTTTTTAAAAAATAAGTGGATGTCTGGGGCGCCGATGCCTGGGGAGAAAGATGTTGCGCCAAATATCTCCCCTGATCATGAAACTGGCTTAGGTGCTTGGAACTTAGCAACGTGGACTCAGTTTTTCAAAGAGGGCGTCACAGAAGACGGCGATGTTGTTGGTGGTGATATGGCTAAGATTGTAAAAGTCGGAACTTCGAAACTGACAGAAAAGGATTTAGAAGGAGTTACGGTTTATTTGCAAAGCCTAGCGCCTGTAAAAAATAATCCCGAATCTGGTAAGCATAAATAGACTTTGTCAGATTAAATTTATTTTCCGCTTAATACTCTCAGAATTTTTTCAATTTCTTCATCTGTGTTAAAGGCATGGCTGGATAAGCGCAAGCCCGGACCCCTTCGCGCGAAGCTGCAATGAATTTGCAGAAGTTCTTGGGCGCTATTTTCTGTCGGAATAAAATTAACAATGGAAGATTGATCATGAAAAGTCGTAAAGCCTTTGTGTCGAAGGCCTGCTGCCAGTTTTCCAGATAATCTTAAAATTTCAGCCTCAACTGTTGAGATACCTGTGGATAAAATTAAATCAACTGAAGCTCCTAATGCAGTAATTTCTAGCACCTGCTTGGAGCCGGGTTCGTATTTAATCGCATTCGTTTTAGGCTCACAAAATAAGTCCGCGGGATCATCACAGTTTCCAAAGGTTGAGGAGCCAATATTGTGAGGTCGAATTCTGCCAATATGTTTTTGGTCCAAGGCAAGAAATCCAACACCCACGGGGCTTGTTAGCCATTTGTGACTGCCACCAGCAACAGCGTCGACGCCAAAATCTTTCATATCAAATGGGTGAAGTCCAAGACCTTGCATGACATCGACGAAAAGAAAAATATTTTTGCCTTTAATCTTCTGACTTAATTTTTTCAAATCCGTTCGAGCGCCTGTTTGAAATTGCACCCATGAAATGGCAATGACTTTTGTATCTGAGTTAATTTTTTCAATAATTTTTTCTAATGGTGTCCTGAAATCTTTTTCGGACTGAACTTGGATCAGCTTAGCGCCAGCTCTTCGGCAAGCTTCTTGCCAGGGATATAAATTGGATCCGTACTCTTGATCCCAAGTCAGAACTTCGTCATCTTTTTGAAGTGGAAACTGAAAGCAAAGCTGGCTAATCGCGCTGGCTGTGCTTTGAAAAAAAGCAATTTCGCTCGGCTCACAGCCAATCAATTTGGATAAAGATGCTCTTGAATGAAGGACATCCTCCATATAATCCTGATCAGACTCAAATCCGTCTTTATAAAAGCGATCGGCCCAATAATTGATTTTATTTTTTGCAGGCAAGGATATTGGCGCAAGGCCGGCATTGTTAAAATGCAGACTTTTAGCGAACTTATGAAAATTATCTTTATATACCTTAAGTTTATCCATAAATACCGACTTCCCTTATGAATCTCTTTCTGTCAATGTACGGAGAAACACATGACAACACTCCTTAGAAACACTGACAATAATTTAATTCACTGGACTGGCGTAGCTCCTTTATTTGGCACCTGCCCTGGTATGAAGCCTGACGGCACGATTGAATCTTTACCGCTTTTAAACTTAAACGCCTCTAGAAAACAGATTATTGATTACTTTGATAATTCTTGGACACTGACAGAAGTTCTTTTCAGTGGGCTTTCTTCGGAAGACGCTTTTTATTGCAGGCCCTATCATCATCTTCGTCATCCCCTGATGTTTTATTTTGCTCACCCGGCTGTGCTGTATGTGAATAAGTTTCGCGTGGCCGGACTTTTTGATGGCCCGGTAAATGCGACTTTTGAAGCTTTGTTTGAAGTCGGTGTTGATGAAATGCGCTGGGACGATCTGCACGAGGGACAAAAAAAAATTTGGCCTTCTTTAAATGAAGTTTTAGCTTACCGTAAAAAAGTTTATTTGCTGATTCGTCAGTTGATCGAAACCCATTCGTCGCTGGGACCAAACCACCCGCCGATTTCACAAGACAGCCCACTGTGGGCTTTAGTGATGGGTTTTGAGCACGAAAGAATTCATTTTGAAACATCCAGTGTTTTAATCCGCGAACTACCGTTAGAATTTGTTCGGTGCCCGCAACAGTGGCCTGCGGTTTCGCGCTCAAATCAATATGCTGCTCCTAAAAACGCGATGCTGTCTGTGCCCAGTGGAACCGTTGCTCTGGGAAAGCCTGCTGACTGGCCTTCTTATGGTTGGGACAATGAGTACGGACACGAAAACCGTGTGCATGGTGAATTTTTAGCCAGTCAGTTTTTAATCAGTACTGGTGAATTCCTAGAGTTTATCAAAGCTGGCGGATATCTAATTGAAAGCTATTGGAGCAAGGACGGCTGGGCTTGGCGTAGTTTTAGAAATACAAAATGCCCTTCATTTTGGATTTCCAAGGGTCCCGCAGGTCTTCACCAATACCAACTGCGAACTATTTTTGAAGTCATCGAACTTCCTTTAGATTTTCCAGTCTGTGTGAATTTTCATGAAGCCAAAGCTTATTGCTCTTGGAAAACCGAAAAAGAAAATACTAAAACAGGATACCGTTTACCCACTGAAGCTGAACATCATGCCTTAAGAGATGCTAAGACAAAAACAGTCTCTCGCGGAGTCCTCAGAGATTGTATGATGAATGTAAACTCGGCGGAAAAGCTTTTTAATTTAAATCTTTCCAGCGGAAGCGAATCTGCCGTTAATGCCTATCCTGCCAATGACAAAGGCTTTCACGATACGTTTGGGAATGTTTGGCAATGGAGTGAGGAAACTTTTCATCCACTTCCTGGCAGTAAACCGCATCCTTATTACGATGATTTCAGCGTTCCTTGCTATGATGGAAATCATCAAATGATTTTTGGCGGGTCCTTCGCAAGCACTGGTGATCTTGCTAGCATTTGGGCTCGCTTTCATTTTCGAGCTCACTTTTTTCAGCACGCAGGCTTCAGAGTTGTTCGAAGTGAAGAAACTATTATCAAAGGCACTGCCAATTATGAGACAAAGGAAATGCTTGATAAGTATTTATTAATGCATTGGGGAACTGACCAAGAAATTTGGCAAGAAACACCGGCCGCTCAGGTGCTTCGACCTGATGTTGTTCATCTTCCGTTGAAATGTGCCGAGCTTGTTTTTAAATACGCGAAGAATTTTGACAGCGCTCTTGATTTGGGCTGTGCCGTCGGACGCTCAAGTTTTGAAATGGCAAAACAGTTTCGTGAAGTTTTAGGAATTGATTACAGCCGTGAATTTATTGAATGTGCTCAAAAACTAAAGGACGCAAAAAAATTAGCTTACTGGCGTAAAGATTCTGGAGCCGAAGGCGTCAGTCTTAATGCCCTTGTCGATCCCCAGACTGATGTCAGTCGATTAAAATTTGAACAGGGCGATGCTTGCGCTTTGCCGGCCACAATTAAAGGTTTCGATGCAGTTCTTTTGGCTAATGTTCTTTGTCGCTTGCCTGCGCCCATCGTTTGTTTGGAACGCATGCAGAACCTTCACGCATTAGTAAAACCTGGTGGAGTTTTAGTGATGACGACGCCGTTCAGCTGGCTTGAAGAGTACACTCCGAAATCGCGTTGGCTGAATGGCATTGAAGACGTAAAAAAGGTATTAACTGATTTCGAGCTTGTTCATCAAGAAGAGCTGCCGTTTTTAATTCGCGAGCACAGGCGAAAATTTGAATATATCGTCACCCATGCAAGCGTTTGGAAAAGAAAAGGATAAGGTTTAATTTGTTCTTAAAGCTTATCTGATGTCGGCCATAACGACTGTGTAGTCATCATCTTGTGGCAAGGCTCCCCGTAATTTATCGATCTTAGTAATAAAATCTGACATCGCATCTTTTGGGTTTAGCGTCTGCGCTTCAACCAAAAGTTGCTTGATTCGACGATCTCCTAAAACTCGGCCGTTTGGCAAATTTGTTTCAGAAATTCCATCGCTGCAGATGACAATGCGATCGCCTTGATTTAAAGAGAACTCTTCTTGACCTGTTTTCGTCAGACCGCTGACGCCCATCGGCGAACCAATCGCTGATGAGTATTTTGCAGCTCCATCTTTATCAAGAATAATCACATGAGGGCCACCGGCACTCCAAAGAGTCATCTTTTTTCCGGACTCATCTATCAACACCATGATTCCGGTCATAAGATAGTCGCCGTCAGCAAATTCATGCAGCTGACGACTTAATGAATCAATCAATTCAGGAATTCCTAACATATCATTATTTTTTCGAAGCGACAGATAATGAGCCGCAATCGAAGCTGTGATCATTGCTGGTCCCGCACCGTGTCCGGTGACGTCACCTAGGAAAACTAGTGTTGATCCGTCTTTTCTTGTGTCATACCACCACCAGTCGCCACCACATTGAGCGGCTGGTCGGCAGAGTCCAAAAAGACTGACCGCCTTGGTTTCCTTCAAGGGATTTTTGGGAAAAAATAAATTTTGTACTGAGGATCCAATTTCTAAATCTTTTTCCAGAGTTTTCTTA
>JAYWDA010000561.1:0-2061 GCA_043780105.1 Pseudobdellovibrionaceae bacterium
TTCAATAAATTCAATTGATTCACCAGAACTTAAAGGTTTATTTAAAACCCAGTTCACGGTCTCCAGCAGACAAAATAAGGTTAAACCCTGATGGCGTAAAAATAAAAGATCATTCGTACGATACTGATTTTGTTTAGAAGCAACTTCAATACGATCTAATTTAAAATAAGTATCAAGCCCACCGTAAAAAGGCGCCAGCGCTGGAAACAGCGACGCTGGAAAATTCAGATGTTCTAATTTTAAAGAATCAATGCCAAAGGACACGGCCATTTTAAGTGACCCATCGGATTCACGCACCCTTAATTTCGGTTTAAAATCAGATTCCATAATTTTTGTGTGCTGAACAAAAATCACTTTTTCAGATCCCAGGGCTTGTTCAATTTTTGTTAAAACGCGGGTGATATCTTTGGCACCCATTTCTGTTGAAACAAATCTAGATTGCCAATGAATGGGATGGGACTGATGAGGTTTGTACGAAGCTACGGCTTTTTCTTCAGCGGTGTCGACCGCCACCTGTGGTGAGAGCGTATTTTCTAATTCAGAGAGGGCTCCCACCGCATGCAATCGCAAAGTATTCTGAGGATCGGCTGACTCGAGCCCCTGCCACACTCGAATTCGCGCGGCTTGGGGAACGCCAGGTGCCGCCATCACGGTTGCAACCAAAGGCCGTGCTTTTACAAATTCAAGATCTTTAAGGTGAAAGCACTCTTCAAGCGCAGAATTTTTTGCCCAAACGACTTCTAGGTCGCCCACCTGCCGCTGGCGCTGCAGGGCCCAAGCTAACATTTCAAGAATAACGATCCAGGCTTTTTTAAATTCATCATTCTTTTTTTGATGTTCAAAAATTTTCAGCGGTTTCATCAGCTCTTCGCCGACTTTTTCTTCTACCTTAGACCAACCGCAACTGGGATCTTGCAAATAAAATTGAGGATTTAAAAATGGAGGTAGCCCTGCCTTTCGAAAAATCCCAACAAGGGACAATCTATCGCCATTTTCATAATGAAACTCTATCGAATGAATGAGCTGCCTTAAAAACGCGGGCGGGGTCCTTAAAAAAGGAAGATCGTGCCCGGAAAAAAGAGTCCAAAATAAATCTCGAGAAAAGGAATGACTGCGAGACCTTACATCCTGAATCTCTTCCGGGCCTGGGGCTAAAACTTGCACAGGCGTGGTCAGGCTGATGTTGGCTTTAGCCTCAACCGTACCATTAAACTGAAAATCGATCAATTCAGCGGCTGGCAAAAATACGATCCGAGTCAGTCCCCCCAGGGAAATCATCATTGGGTTCTGCGAAGCCAACCAGTGCGTTTTAATTAAAGGCTTTAATTTCATAGGCTAGACAACCCCTTAGGCAAACGACACCTTAGCAAAATAAGAAGCTGGCATCTATAAGAATAAGAACTTATAAACCAGGCGATTAATATTGTACGAGCTGTTAAAGGCTGCTAGGATGCTGGTCCTGTAAAAAATAACGACACTTTCTAGAGCATAAAAAAACTATCAAGAAAATCCCAGACTCGACGAAACGACAGTATGAGTTCGTCGCAAGACTTTGAAAATTTCGGCTCTTACGTCTTTTTAAAAAAGCTGGCCACCGGTGGGATGGCTGAGGTTTTTTTAGCAAGGCCTGCACACCAGGCTGGTAATGGCCGAATCCAAGTTATTAAGCGACTGCTTCCGAATGTTGCCAATAATTCAATGTTTTTAAATATGTTTCAAACTGAGATTCAGGTGATCCTGGGTTTTAATCATCCCCATGTTGTGCAACTTCACGATTTTGGCGAAGCTCAGAGCCGTTCCTTTATCGCGATGGAATACCTTGAAGGTAAAAATCTAAAAGAAGTGATCTCTAAGTTTGTTGAACATAATCAGTGGATGCCGGTTCCTATGGCTCTAGGATTGATTGCCCAGGCCGCATCAGGCCTTAGTTACGCTCATACCTTTGTGAATAAGGTGACCGGTGAAGCGGTCAATGCTATCCACCGAGATATTTCTCCGCACAACCTTATTCTTTCTTATGATGGCAATCTAAAGGTGATCGACTTTGGCATTGCAAAGGCC
>JAYWDA010000562.1:0-5467 GCA_043780105.1 Pseudobdellovibrionaceae bacterium
TTGGCTTTTTCTAAAATCACACCAATCACAACATGCGATAAATCTTTCCCTTGTTGAGTGATTTCTTCGAGTTCAAGCCCAGCTTGAGTCAGGATCTCTCCCAGCTCTTCAGGTTTTTGCAAATAGTCTTTAATATCGACGTAATCATTAAGCCATTTTAAACTGATTTTCATATTGTAAATTGTCCTAGGAAGCGAACATCATTTTCTGGAAAAAGTCGGATATCTTCAACTCCGTATTTAATAATGGCCATGCGCTCGATACCAAAACCAAAAGCAAAACCCTGCCACCGCGGATACTCAATTTTAGTAAAGCCAAATACTTTTGGATTCACCAAACCACAACCACCAATTTCAATCCAGCCACTTTGTTTGCACAGCGAACAGCCTTTGCCCTTACACATCGGGCAAGAGCAATCGATCTCTGCCGAAGGCTCAGTGAATGGAAAATAACTTGGACGGAATCTGGTTTTTAAACCTGGTCCAAAAAATTCACGAACAAAAAACGCAATGGTTCCTTTCAGATCCGCCATTGATACTTTACGATCGACGCACAAAGCTTCAATTTGATGAAAACTTGGCAGATGAGAAATATCGCTATCGCATCTAAAAACAGGGCCCCATCCTAGAACCCTTAAAGGTGGATTTTCACTTTCCATCGCATGAATCTGGATGGGACTGGTGTGCGTGCGTAGCACATGCGTCTCATCAACAAAAAAAGTATCTTGCATATCTCGAGCGGGATGATTGGCCGGAATATTTAAAGCCTCGAAATTATAAAAATCTTTTTCTATCAATGGACCTTGGCGGATCGAATACCCTAATCGGGACATCACTTTAAAAATTTCATCCGTAACGAGATGAATAGGATGTTTTTTTCCAATCGTGCGAGGGGCCGCTGGTAATGTTAGATCCAGCTCTTCCCCTTGCATTTTTTGATCAAGCTCGTTTTGCTTAAGACTTGTTTCCATCTCGGCATAAGCTTTTTCTAAACTGTCTTTGACTTCGTTCACCTTTTTTCCAAAGGCCGGGCGCTCTTCCTTAGAAAGTTTTCCCATATCCTTCATGACTTCGGTGATTTGCCCGCTTTTTCCTAGGTAAAGAACTTTAAAATCATAAAGTTCTTTAGCACTTGTGGCCCTTTGAAAATGAGCTAAAGCATCGTTTTTAAGCTGTTCCAGACGTTCTTGTATCATTCTCCCAATATCCCTAAAGGTTGTAGTATTTTCAAGATCTTAGCTGTTGCCGGAATGCATAAAAAAGGTTAATAGTCGCACCCTATGGCCCACAAGAATAAAGATAACGTTAGCCCTTACAAAGAGCGCCAGCCACAGGGCCCCCGCAGTCTTCAAGGCAAGCATGAAAAGCCAGAAAAAATATTTGATCTTGAGGAAGCCAATGACCGTCTGGCTGATATTTTTAAAAACCACCATTTTGACGTTGTCACTCACGAGCAAAGAAAAGCCTTGGCCCGGTTTTACCAGCTTTTGATGGAGCAACAACAAACACAGAACTTCACCAGGCTTTTAAAACTTCGCGATATCGCCATCAAACATTTTATTGATAGCCTTGTGATCGTCAATCACACGCAGCTGAAATTCCCCTTGCTAGATATGGGAACGGGTCCAGGACTTCCAGGCATCCCTTTAAAAATTATTTTTCCTGAAGAAAAAATCTTACTGGCTGAAGGCGTGCAAAAACGAGTCGAGTTTTTAAAGACCGTCCGCGAAGATATGAAATTAAAAAATCTTGAAATCATCGGCCGAAATATTGGCTCCGATTTTATGTATCCCGTGCAAGGTGTGATCACCCGAGCCGTCGAAGACATTAGAAATTCCTTAAAAAATATCCAAAACTGTTTAGAAGTGGGTGGCAGGGCTTATTTTATGAAGGGCCCTAATGTCGATCCCGAAATTAAATCCGCTGTTGAAGAATGGGGCCGGAACTTCGAGCTGGTCGAAGATATTCATTACTCTTTACCAGAAACAACTCACGCGCGCCGCTTGGTGATTTTTGAAAAGTTCAAACACACCGAGATTCTTGAGGATGAAGAGTGATCCGCCCCATCCAGTCCCCGCAGAACGAAAATTTCAAAATCTGGAAGCTGTTATCAACCAGTAAAGGAATTCGAAAACACCAGTGCTTTTTCCTGATGGGCGAAAAACTGATCCACGAGTTTTTAAAAAATCCGACTTTTGAAATCTTGGGCGAAGTGATGGGTCCTGATCATCGAATGCTGCTTGAGGGTAAAGCTTTTGACCAAGTCCCGAAGTATCGACTGCCCCAAGAGATGTTTGATGAAATAGATTTCGTCGGAACGCATTTTAATTTACTGCTTTTAAAAGAGCCCGAAATTCCGACTGTAGAAATATCAGCTCCAAAAAACTTACAGCTGATTTTGCCATTAGGAGATCCCACTAATCTGGGTGCTTCCGTCAGATCTGCCTGCGCATTCGGAGTGGAAAAAATTCTACTGACCGAAGAGGCCAGTCATCCTTTTCATCCAAAGGCAGTTAAATCCTCAGCTGGAGCGTGCTTGTTAGTTAGCTTCGAAAAAATCAAAGGTGGTCTTTCATTGAATTTACAAACTTTGCCGCCAAGATCCACTTTTGTCCTTGATCAAGGCGGACGCAACCTTTCTCAATTTAAATGGCCTCGGGATTTATTTTTAGTTGTGGGCGAGGAAGGCCCAGGCCTTCCTCCTCATCAACTGCCGATCATTTCACTACCGACAAAAAAGGTAGAATCTTTAAATGCAGCTGTGACCGTCAGTCTGGCCTGTTTTGCCTATCAAAACGCATTCTAAAAATTTATTTTTTACAAACTGACGGTGGTACCTTGATAGTTTCAACAACGCCGCCGTTGATAGTTTTAGAATTTCCAACCCAGACGATCTTATCATTACTAATTTGGGTGAATGAAATTTGGATCTCTTCAGAACTGGAAGAGTTTCCTTCGCCAACCACCGTTTTTGATTCTAAAGAAATTGAATTCCCCTGACATTTCGAAATAGACGATTTGGTCACCAGTAAACCATCTTCATCATTTCTTAAGTCTAAAGTGAGCTGTCCAGCGCCATCCAGTTCAAATTGAGTGTTTGTACCATCGACTGACACGACACCTTTAGATGAGGTTGCAATATCCAAAATAAAGGTTGGCGATAACTCGCTGGAAGTCGCTGCGCAGGTGTAGTGACCAGTTATCGTTGGACAAGCCTGAGCTGTTATCGTCCCTACAGAAATTCCAATTAAAGTTCCAAAAATAATTAATTTTTTCATTGAGCATCCTCGCCTATGGTTATGTTAAAGATTTCGCACTTTAACACAATCAAGCGAGACTCACCACTGGCCAAGATTTAAGCGTAAAAAATATCTGTCGAACTTTTAGACGATCATCACTTAATAAGACCTGTGCTTGGATTTTGTATTGATAAATCACAGGCATAAGTGTCAGTATCCTGCGAGAAAAAACAACGATAAGATTTTCCAGTTTTAAAATAAATCGTGGGACCGGCTTCGCCTTGATTATTTTTACCTTCAACTGTGAGTGCTTTATAAAGAGCTTTTGCGGAATCTCCATCGATGCGAATAAAGCTGAACTTGTCTTGAAGAGTCACTTCGGAAGTGCCAGTGATCGCGGCGGGGTTGCGCTGAATGCTTGGCATTTTTGTTTTAGCAAAGCTTAATGATCCGAAAACAAAAATCAAACTTAGTATCAAACGCATCGTGATCTCCTTAGAATTTAGAAAATTTTAAAAGCAGGGAATTAGTTTTTCATTCAGCTCAGCTGGTGGCTCTTCATTCCAAAGGCTTAGAATATAACCTCCGCCGCCAGATCCCGTGGGCTTGACCGCTAGCGCTCCTTGATCCTGGAGCCAAGTCATATGTTTTTCAGCGGCGCCCTCGGTTAGGCCCCATTGATGAAAACAAGTGGCCGCTTGGTCAATCCCTTCAGCCAACATGTCAATGTTATCTGCTTCCACCGAAGATAAAGCGGCTGTGCAAGTCTGCACAGACCTGCGCATCTCGCGATCAATTTTTTCACCCAGATGAGGATGCGCACTTAATAAATTTTTAACTTTAGTTACACAATCCAGCGTAACCCCTCGCTTTTCACTATAAGAAATATATGCTCGGGGCTGCCAAGCCGGATTGAAATCGATGCGCTCTTTACCACGAGTAAATATCAAGGGCTGCGCAGAAAGAGCCACGGCAATATCTACCCCGCTGCTCTCTCCGTGAAAGATATTTTCAAGCTGCCTAGAGAATTCGTAAACTTCGGCATTTTCAACATAACCTAAGCTTTCAAACCAGCGAGTCATCGCCACACAAAAAGCGGCTGACGCTCCCATCCCTGCTCCCACTGGGATTCCGTTGCGCAATTGCAGCGTTCCGCTTAATGAATTGCGCGAGATATTCTTAAGCTCGCAAACTCGTTCAAGCACACCCCAAAAAAGTAATTGCAGCTCGTCACCGTAGGGACCAAGAAGTTCAAGTTTTAAACCTTCAGTGCTGGGTTTATAAGATAAGTCCAAGTGACGGCTCAGCAATGGAAACACCAAGGCCGGGCAACCGCGTAGAACCGCGTGCTCTCCGGACATAATCCATTTTCCGCAAGTTCTGGTTTCAAAACTTTTATTCGCTAAATTCATTCTCTGTTACTCACTAGCTAAGACTTGGTTTTTTTTAAGAAATTGCTGCTTCATTTTCAAAAATATAGTTCTTTGATTTTCGCGGAAAAGCAAATGGATATTAGGCCCCGCATCCATCGTTACTAGAGGTCCATCTTTTTCGATGAGCCAAACCTTTTGGCATTCGTCTAAGACTTTTTTTGATTTGTCGTTACGATAAGAAAATGCAGGCTGACTGGTTTCAAAAAGCTGATGCATATCCTCGAATTCATCCCAAACAATCTGAAAAGCGGCGGGCCATTGTTCTTTTTTAAGCGCACTCAAAAGGCCTTCAGTGCGCATAGCCACCCGCGCTTCGCGCCCTTCGAATAACGGACTGCTGGCCACTCTTAAATGCGCCTCTGACGACGAAACTTCCTTTTTTTCTGCATCAATCAAGATCACTAAATGAAGAAGCTTTTTATATGGCAACTCAATCAATTCAATTTGATCGCCATTCCACAAACACCAAGGAGAAAAAAAAGAGCGGCAACTCGACCCTGATCCCAAGCGACTTAATCGTGCTAATTCGACCGGCGATTCTAGGCGGTTATAGAATTGCGCCATCGCTAGAGTTAATGCAGCAAAGCTTGAAGCTGAACTTGCAATGCCACAATCAGCCGGAAAATTATTAGCCGATTCAATTTTTAAAAAACCTTTTACATTCCAAAGATTTTTTAAACGCTCAACATGTTTTAAAAATTTAGCCTGGCCCTTTTCAGAAAGGACTAAATCTTGTAACCCTGGCCCAGCTAATGGCATCCAATGATCACCGGTCGCCATTGATGAAGAAATTTTC
>JAYWDA010000563.1:0-5339 GCA_043780105.1 Pseudobdellovibrionaceae bacterium
ATAGACTTGGCAACTCCCTTTTGCAAACCAATTGAAAATAACTGAGGCGCATCGAAGCTGCTAAAGACCTAAGCAGTAAAAAAACAACAGTCGCAAAAAGGCGAAAAACTCTAGCTTATTTTAGGGCCACGGTTCTTGCTTAAAATTCCAACGTACAGGACAGCAAGCAAGTGAAAGACCACAAAAATTGCAACGTACTCAACACCTCCGGCGCTCCAGCCGTAAGAGTGCAAACCTGCACCTAAAATAAAATTTACTCCATACCAGGCCATGATGACCAAATTAAAGCCAATCACGGCCGAGGCAATCATGCCAAAATCACGAATCCATGTCGTCATTCGCCCATGCAGCACGGCCATGTATCCCAAAAGCACAATCAGAGCCCAAGTTTCTTTGGGATCCCAGCCCCAAAAGCGGCCCCAAGAAACATCGGCCCACAAGCCGCCTAAGACAATTCCTGGTGCAATAAAAACAACACCAATTTGAATTGACCGGTAAATTGCAAGGACGATGGCTTTAAGTTGTCCGCTATATTTTTCTTCGCCTTTAAGATAATAAATAAGACCAATGTCACCTAACACAAAAGCAAGAAAGAAAGCGGCGTAAGAAATTGTGATCGGCATGACATGAATGATCAGCCAATAGTTTGAACGCAAAACCGCTTCCAAAGGCTGCAGACTTGGATCTAAAACGGCCGGCGCCGAATCAGCAATCACCAGAGCAAAGAGACCCACTAAGGTTCCCGCGAAAATAATAAAACGATACTTATATATAGACTCTAGGATCATTGAAAATAAAACCGCCCCGAACGCCACCCACACGACAGTTTCATACATATTAGAAACCGGCGGCCTTCCGGCTAAATAAATTCGAACGGAAAATCCGTAAACATGCAGGCAAAAGCCTAAAATTGTGAAAAGCCAAACACCTTTGATTAAAAAATCTTTTCTAGAAATCCACGAGATCAGCATTAAAACAGCGGACAAAAGGTAGAGCAAATAAGCCCAGCGAAAGGGATGAAAAATATTGTAGGCAACCTCGGCATCAACTTTTGAAGTTGCTTCATACAAAGCAGGATTTTCAGCTTGCGCAAGGTCTTTAAACTTTTGCACATTGAGGTCTAAGTCGGCCCCATCGGACTTTGAACCAATATGAGCAATAAAGCTTTTCGTCATCTCTAAAAAAGCTCCTCGCAAGGGCTCTTTCAAATCAACCACAGACACCCACGTCGTTCCTTCTTTAGGGGGAGCAACACGCAACAAGCGACCCGCAGCTAGCTCTTGAAATGCACCAAATTGGTTTTCTAGACGCTGCAAAGCTTGCAAATAAGGCGTCAGTTTTTCTTTCGCTTCTTGTTTGGTGCGAAGCTCTGCACGCAAAAGCTGAAAGGTTTCGTTGTCAAAAATTTCTTTAGCCGTAAACCAACGTTTCTCATCACTTAGCTTTAATTGCTTAAGTACGTCTTTATTTCTGACTTCAAATAAATCCCGGTCTTGCCAATCCTGTGGCGCCAGCATCCAGGTAAAAATAATCTCGGAAGCATTGCGGTCTTGATAAGTGGTCTTACCATGCACCAACTGCAACATCTCGCGGGCGAATGTATCGTAGGGCTTTATTCTTCCACCATCTTGAACAGGTAAGGACCGAAGACCGTTTCCTTCTTTTGCGAAAGCCTGGCCGCAAAGGACCAGAGCTAAAAGAAGAATTAACTTTTTCATGCAAGCTCCTTACGTTTTCGGTCCACGTTTCTTAAAGTAGAATAAGAACAGTATCCCGAAGGCCATCATCAATGAACCAATATATTTTAAAGGCCGTCCAGGATCGTAATTTACTGTCAAAACCGTAGCGATAGGCTTCCCAAAATTATCTTCTTGGAAGCTGGCTTGGTAAAAAGTCAGGCCTTTGTACTCTAAAGGTTCATTCATTTTAATTTCTCGGAGTCCCAACTCAGGCACATCGACCAAGCTTTTGTACTCCATGGCCTTTTGGGTTCCTGCGTAGCTTTCTTTGATAAATTCCTTTAAAGTCAGGCCAAAACCAAGATCAATACTTTGATGAACATAAGACACAAAATACGCCGTCGTTTCAGTGAAAATCCTTAGGGTGTCATTTAAAATAATCCAGTGATCTTCACCCTTAAAATTGAGCTTCACCGCTGAGACTGTCAGCGGAGTGGGAGCTTCTCGGTCTTGAATCTCCCATTTTTCTTGCGCTTTAAAATGATAACGTAATACTTTAAGTTTTAATCCCATCCAGCCAAGATCAAACCCATCCCCTTCTTTAACTTTCCCTTGAAGCCGAGCGGTTTTTTGGTCCTTTGAAAAAACCTGATAGGTGATCTCATCTTTTGAAATTGGGGTTAAGATCACTTCGTTGTGGCCATCTTCGACATGACTTCCACCCAAACGAACTCGCAAGGGTCCAAAATCTTGTTGAGCCCCTAATCCTACTTTTCTTTGCACCATCCAGTCGATTTGCTGGAACTGCCCGTTTGAAATTTGAAAACGCACGCCGGCGCCTAAATTTAAGGAGGCTTTCAAAGCTGCATTGGTCTCATCGGCGGGGATAATTTTGCGTTCAGGAATGACGTAAGGTTTAAATTCTACAAAACGAAATTCGCCCGCATCTGAATTAAAAATAATGGGATCTTTTACAAGGTCGCGCTTAAAAAAATTAACGGGCATCTCAAAGACCTTCGATAGGCGATCACCATAGGACGCATAAATTAGGATTTGCGGCCGAGCCACAGAAACAGACCTTTGCGTTTCACCCGTACCAATCAGCATCGATCCATCAAGACCATACTTCATGGTTAAAACAGAGCCTATGATCAGCGTGATAATTCCGACATGAGCTAGCACAAAAGAAGCGTGACGCTTTTTCCAAGGCCAACGATCGACCATAACGGATATCAGAGATAAGGAAAGTGCTCCAAAGCCAATGTACATCCAAACGCTGTCATAAACATAAGCTTTAGCAGCAACGGCATCTAACCTTGATTCAACGACAGTGCCCACACCAATGACGATGCAAATATAGACGATGACCACAACCGCAAGTTTTAGCGAGGCCAACTGATGAATTATTTTTTTTGCTGAAATCATTATTCACCAAATCTAGACAATTAATTTTTAAGTGGCAAGTGGGCTTGAATATAGATCAGTGCTTGAGAAATTTTCTCTTGCACTTTCAAAGCTTCATTGACCTTAAATTGTTTTGTTTTTTCATCCATATACAAGTCACGCACAAGCTCAACTTGCAAGGCATGATGACCCATGCCAGGGCGCCCATACTGTTCAGTGACACGGCCACCCAAGTAAGGCCAATTATAAGCCACTTTGAATCCGGCCGTACAAAAAGCCGCAATCACCAAATCTTTGAAACCCGGCTTGCAGCTTTTGCCAGAGCAATCGCTGATAACAATATCTGCCCGTCTTTGGCCCGGATCCCGATGCATCTTCGTTCCCAACGACGGCATACTATGGGCATCAATATGGAAAATCTCTGAATTATTTTTTAAAATTTGCTGATACTGATTTTGAATCTGCTGATGAAAAGGCGTGTAAATTAAATCGGTGAATTTTTGGTGCAGAGCTTTTGAAATCGGAGATTTCAAAAGCTCCTGGTCATAAGTTGTAACACACCAATGGTAGCCCCTGGAATGTGTCCCGGCAGGATGGCTTGAACCTTCAACACTGGCCGCATCGATATCTTCGGGAATGCGATTAAGGTCCACGACATACCTGTGCCAATCTGTTTTGATAAAAGGAATCCCTAACTTTTCTAAGCTCGGAACATACAGGCGATCGACAAATCGATCGACATCGCACATCAGAATTTCTTCTGGCAAACTTTTCAGCCAAGTCGCTTCCGGCGGAATTTTTTCTCCGGAATGTGGAATGGTAACTATTAAGTTTGACAATTCAACCCCGCTTTATTGACTCGATAACGATATAGTTTAACATTATGAAAGCAAAGGATTTTTCATGACAACACCACCCAAAGCAAAGATCTATACAAGAACGGGCGATCAGGGAAAAACCAGATTGGTCGGCGGTGGCTGCGTGGATAAGTTCAATCCCCGAGTTGAAGCGTATGGAACGGTCGACGAGCTGAATAGTTTTCTTGGAATCGTTCGCAATCATTTGAACGAAGCGGTCCTTTTAGTAGATTTAAACAATCACTTAGAATTTATTCAAAATGAACTTTTTAATGTCGGAAGCCAGCTTGCTTGCGAAGATGAAAAAATCAGTTTGAAATTACCAGCCCTGTCTTCGTCGGCGGTTTTGCAGATGGAGCAAAAAATTGATGCGATGGAGGCTGAAATGCCAGAGCTTCATCAGTTTATTTTACCGGGTGGAATCTTGGTCGCAAGCCATCTGCATTTTGCGCGCACTCTTTGCCGGCGAGCTGAGCGTCGAACTGCTGAACTTCACCATCAAGATCCACGCTTTCAAGACAGCATGATTTTTTTAAATCGCTTGAGCGATTATTTATTTGTAGCCGCCCGCTGGGTGAACTTTAAGAACCAGCAGCCTGATGTTCCCTGGAAGAAAAATTCATGAAATTAGAAGTTGCGGGATCTAGCCACAACCAAGGTCTGGTGGAATTCTATAAAACCTTTCCAACTCCCGGCCTGGTTCAGCTCAAAGTCGACCGCGGACAAAATTTTTATAAACCGTATGAACTTCAATCCGATCGCCATATCACCTATGTGATGCAAGATGAAGAGAGTGGCAAGATTGAAGGCAGCGCAAGCTTTGTCATTAATAATGTTTTGCTTGAGGGCCAAATTTCGCCCGTTGCTTTTGGACGCGACTTACGAATTTCTTCAAATCGAAAAGCCATTCTTTCTTGGGCTCACCACTTTTTGCCAGCCATGGCCGAGATTGAAAAAAAATTCGAGATCGCCCATTTTTTTTCAATCCTTAATATGGCGGAAGCCAAAGCCCTCAACGCCTTTGTTCGACCCCATCAGGTTCGCAGGCCGCTGCCTCGATATTTTTTATTTCGCAGATTTAATTTAGTCAGCCTTCATGGCCAGTTTCCTTGGGCCAACCCGCCGCTGGCCAGTGTGCACATTCGACGCGGAAGCTTTCGCCAGCAAGATGCTTTGGTCGGCTACTTACTTCGAAAATCGAAAGAACGAGATTTATCGACAATTTGGGACCGCCAAAGTTTTGAAGATAAACTCAAGCGCTGGGAAGGTTTAAATTTAGAGAATTTTTTAATTGCCTATGACTCGAGCGAAAATATTGTCGGCTGCGTGGCTCCTTGGTCTTCACGACAAGTGCAAGAGTTTATTCCACTGCAATATTCCTTGGTCGCACATAATTTTC
>JAYWDA010000564.1:0-3736 GCA_043780105.1 Pseudobdellovibrionaceae bacterium
GATGGTGTTTGGAATGTGGTTGTTCCCCATCCACGGCACGATGATTTTTTGGCAGATCCGACGCATGTGCGAGCGATCACTCGCACGACTATGGAAATGTTTGATCTTAAAAAAAATCAAGAATGGATTAAAGCTAAATATCAAACTACTCCGCTTGCTGTGATGATTGATGTTGATTTTGAGCTTATCAGTGAAAAAGTCACCGCTGATGATGTCTGGCAAGGTCGGGTTCAGCGCGGTGAAGTGAATGAATCCGATTTAAATCAATTGGTTTGGCACAGTAATAATATTGCCCGCGAAATCTCGATGGTCTTGCGTGCGCGAAAGTCTCTAATTTCTCAAGGTACTTATGAATAAAATCAATAAGTAGCTTGCCCGGTTTATTTTAGATGGGGTATTTTGGTATAAAAGGAAAATTCAGTGCGCGATCAAGTCGTTGAACTCTCTAGAAAATACTTTCAATCTTTAGAGCCAAAAAAAATTATTCCTGGTCAAGATTATATTCCTGTATCAGGAAAAGTTTTGGATGAAGAGGACCTAGTTCACCTGATTGAAGCGTCCTTAGATATGTGGCTTACTTCGGGCCGTTTTGCCAAAGAATTTGAAAAGAAGTTTGCGGAATTTACGGGACACAGGTTTTGCCTTTTGGTGAACTCCGGATCTTCTGCCAATCTGGTGGCCTTTAGTTCGTTGACCTCAGCTATGTTAGGAGACGACGCTATTAGAAAAGGTGACGAAGTGATCACCGTAGCGGCGGGATTTCCGACCACAGTGAATCCGATTATCCAAAATGGCTGTGTGCCGGTCTTTATTGATGTCGACGCTGAAACCCATCAAGTTGATATTCAAAATCTTGAGAAGGCTTTAAGTCCTAAAACTGCGGCTGTGATGATCGCTCATACACTGGGAAACCCTTTCAACGTCAGTGCTGTAAAGAATTTTTGCGATAAAAATAATTTATGGTTGATTGAAGATTGTTGCGACGCTGTTGGCGCCAAGCACGCAGGGCAACTGGTAGGAACTTTTGGCGATATTGCAACGGTCAGCTTTTATCCGGCTCACCATATCACAATGGGGGAAGGTGGCGCCGTTTTAACCTCAAACCCGAAGCTTAGAAAAATTGCCGAAAGTTTTAGGGATTGGGGACGGGATTGCTGGTGCCCGCCTGGGAAAGATAACACTTGTGGGAAGCGCTTCACTTGGAAAATGGGTCAGCTGCCTGAAGGTTATGATCATAAATATATTTATTCTCACGTGGGGTATAACCTGAAAGTTTCAGATATGCAGGCCGCCGTTGGGGTGTCTCAATTAAAAAAGCTTCCTTCTTTTATCAATAAAAGAAACGAAAACGTGCAATACCTGACTTCAAAACTGCAGACGTTAAAAAGTTTCTTATCGCTTCCTGTCGCTTCAGAAAACAGTCAACCCAGCTGGTTTGGGTATCCCATCACCATCAAAGACCAAAAAATTAACCGGAATAAGCTTGTCGAATTTTTGGAAAAAAATAAGATTGGAACTAGATTACTTTTTGCCGGGAACTTATTGCGGCAGCCTCTGTATGAAAATTGTGAAAAGCGGGTTATTGGCGATTTAAAAAATTCAGATCTGATTATGAACAATACTTTTTGGGTCGGTATTTATCCTGCCTTAGGTAGTGAGCATATGGATTATGTGGCTGCTAAAATCGCAGAAGGTATAAAGGAACAAATATGAAGGTGGCGATTCTTGCAGGAGGCTTAGGGACAAGGCTCAGCGAAGAGACCGATCTTCGACCAAAACCGATGGTCGAGATTGGCGGAAAACCGATTCTTTGGCACATAATGAAATTGTATTCTCATTATGGGTTTAATGATTTCTTTATTTTACTGGGCTACAAAGGATACGTTGTTAAAGAGTATTTTGCGAATTACTTCCTTCATCAAAGCGATGTGACCATCGACATTAAAAATAATAAACTAGAAATTCTTAGTAACGCCAGCGAGCCTTGGCGGGTCACTTTAGTTGATACAGGCGCTAACACAATGACAGGTGGTCGGATTCTTCGAGCGCAAAAATATCTGCAGAACGACCCCTTTATGCTGACCTACGGCGACGGCGTTGGCGATATTAATATTCAAAAGCTGATCAACTTTCATAAAGAAAATAAAAAAATATTAACTCTTACAACCGTGCAACCAGAAGGACGTTTTGGGACTTTGTCTTTAGAGAAAAATTTAGTCGCCAAATTTGTTGAAAAACCTAAAGGCGAAGGCGGCTGGATCAACGGTGGATTTTTCGTTTGTGAGCCACAAATTTTTGATTATTTGCGTGAAGGTGATTCAACGGTCTTTGAAAGAAATCCGATGGAGACCTTAGCGACCGAAGGCAAATTAGCGGCCTTTCGACATGAAGGCTTTTGGAAACCGATGGACACCTTAAGGGACAAACAACAATTGGAGCAACTGTGGAGCTCTAGCGGTGCTCCCTGGAAAAAATGGAATGGATAAAAAGTTTTGGGTCGGGAAAAAAGTCTTTCTTACTGGGCACACTGGGTTCAAAGGAACTTGGTTATCGGCCTGGCTTTGCAGCTTGGGTTCCACCGTTAAAGGCTATGCTTTAGCGCCCCAGGAAAATTCAATTTTTTTAGAAAGTAGCTTGGTGAAAGAAATGGATTCTTTCATCGGCGACGTCAGAGATTTGCAATCTTTGACCAAGCAAATGACGGCTTTTAATCCAGACATTGTGATCCATATGGCAGCGCAGCCCTTAGTCAGGCACGGTTACCAGTATCCTGTTGAAACGTTCTCGACAAATATCATGGGGACGGTCAACCTTCTAGAAACTTCCCGCGCTTGTAAGAATTTGAAAGCTCTTATTAACGTAACAACGGACAAGGTCTATGAAAACAAAGAAGGGTTAAGGGCTTACAGCGAAGCCGACCGCTTGGGGGGATATGATCCCTACTCAAACAGCAAAGCCTGTTCAGAGTTAGTTTCCGAAGCTTACAGAAATTCTTTTTTTAATGTTCAGGAATACGGAAAAAGTCATCAAGTCGGGCTTGCCACCGCTCGAGGTGGCAATGTCATTGGTGGCGGCGATTGGTCTGACGATCGTTTATTGCCAGATTTTTTCAGAGCTTCCCTAAAAAATGAAGCATTGGTGATTAGAAGCCCTCAATCCATCAGGCCCTGGCAACATATCTTAGAAGCCCTGCGGGGTTACCTATGTTTAGCTGAAAAATTATATTTTGACGGTGCGAAGTTCTCACAAGCGTGGAATTTTGGTCCGTTGGAAAGCAACTATCTGACAGTGGAAGAAGTTATTGGATATTTATCTAAAGACTCTAAGGTAAAAGTAAAGTTTGAGACTGATTCTGATTTTCACGAAACTAAGCTTCTAAAACTGGATTGGACAAAATCAAAAGAGATCTTACATTGGTCTCCATTTTTGACGATTGAAGAGACCTTAGATGATATTAAAAAATTTTATAAGGATTCGAACCATCAAAAACAGAATTCCTTAAGTCTCATTTATGAAACGGTTAATAATTATGAAAAAATCTGCTCTCAAATTCGAAAAAATTAACGACGCTGTTGTTGTTTCAAACAACAGGTTTCTGGACGAGCGCGGCAGTTTTTTAAAAGTATTCAACCACGAAAACCTTTTATCGATGGGAATAGATTTTGGCCCCAAAGAAACTTTTTTGACTGTGTCAAAAAAAGATGTCTTGCGAGGCATACACTTTCAGACTCCGCCT
>JAYWDA010000565.1:0-7376 GCA_043780105.1 Pseudobdellovibrionaceae bacterium
GTAAGGATTCGAAGTCTTGAAAAAATAGCTTCCGAATATCTTGCATCGGATTTATCAACCACCGCACAAAACTCGGTCAAATATTTTAAAGCCGGAATAAAATCACCCTGCCGATAAAGGCTCTGGCCAAGCTCGTAATTTTTTAAAAGGTGTGAGTCGATCAGATTGGGTTGCATACGCCCCCGTTCTGTCATTATTTTTCACTTTTCACAAATAAAATGACAGATTATAACAGATTTATAAAGACATGGGAAAAATAAACGATCGTTAGCCAAATCCCTAGCCCCAGATGGCTTAGGCTTGAAAATTGAGATAATTTTTCATTTCCAAAATAGTAAATTCCAACTCCTGTCAGGCCCAATAAGACCAAGGAGGCAACCATGCCAATGCCGCTAAAGCGGCTCGCCCCCCGCTTCCACTCTAGCCGCATATGCAAAGTCCACAGCGACCCCATCAGGCTAAAAATAACAAGCGCCATAATCGCATGAGCGGCCGCCATTAAAGTGCGTTGTTCGACACTTAGACGCCAAGGCATGGGCCACTGAAGTTTTAATTCAAGCGTTGTCGGAGCTAGTAAGTAGCCCGTGACCATAAGTAAGGACATAAGCCCTGTAATCATGGTCACTGAAAACCATTTAGGATATCCCTTCATATTTCATGCTCCAAACTTAGATTATTTTTGCTCCATAAGACTCTACAATTTTTTGGGCTTGATCGCTAGGGGCAATACTAACAACTTTTGTTAAGGCATCTGAAAGCCAAGCGGAAGGCGATTGGACTGAAAATATGCCCGGCCGAGGGCTATAGTCGACTCCTTTTCGAACTAAGATTTTCCCAGAAAATCTTTTCTCCTCGTCATCTTCTTCACGCACGGCTGATGTGGCAACAGCAGTATTTTTAAACTCCCCTAGATACTCCAATTGATTGAGCGAATTTCTGCGGTGTAAAGGAAATTGCAGATCCCCAAAAACGCGCAAATCTCCTCCGGCATTCACATAGCCTTGCTTCAAACCGTAAGATTTTAGACATTTCACAGCTAAATCAACGGCGTAACCTTTTGCAATGCCGTCTAAAGTAATTCGGAGAGGCTTCCGCAAAAATACTTTGCAGCCCTGGATCCTTAAGTCTTGCGGACCAGCTAATTCTGAAACACGGGGTCCGCCATGATTGGGCAAATAATTTTGACGAACCATCTCATCTGCTAAAGTAAAATCAAAAAGTCCACCTGTTGCTTTGGTCATAGAGCGACCTAATCGCAAAGCAACAACCGCGATCGGATCTAAAATAATTTCTTGTTGAGCACTTTGATTCAGTTTTGAAAGCTGGCTTACTGGGTCATGAAAACTTAATAACTTCTGAACTTTTGAAATTATCTTAAAGGCATGCCCACAAGCCATCTCATAATTTTCTTCAATGGCGGGCGCACCGATCTCAACAAAGGTTCCCAGCAAAGGCCGCATTCTTTTCTGAAGCTTATCCATTTCCTAGCACTTTATGCAAAGCCAAGAGTCGCTTCGCGCCATCCATAACATTGCGACAGGACAAGGTCGCGCCGGTGATATTTGGAACATCGACATCCAGCTTAAAAGGATCGGTTAATTTTTTACCTTTAAGATTTTTTCGCCAGCTGGCCTCGCGGACTTCGCCACCATGGGTTTCACGGTAACTCATAATTTCGATACCTTGAATTGTGCCCTCAGGACTGACGGCCACCGCGTAAGTGATAAATTCATGTTTGCCGACCACTTCGTCGATAAAAAAAAGACCCAAGATCTTTCCTTTTTTCTTAGCAGCCCAAACAAGTGGCGATTTATTTCTTTGTTTTACGCCCGACAAATCTTGAATTTCATCCAGTTGTTTTTCAGTTAAGGTGATCGGCTTTTTTACGAACTCGTCAGCTTCAGGAAATAAAACTTTTTGCGCTTGGGATTCATTTAAATAATCAGCGGCGTAGGCCATTATTGAAATGGCCATCGGCGCTAACATTATTCCGTACTTATATCTGAAACCCGTCATTGAATCCTTTTGCTTAAAAATTAAAACCTAACTTTAAGCGAATTTCCTGCTTTGTGCGCTCGATCAATTGCAACCGCGTGTTTTCTTGTCCTGCGTACTGCGAAGCTCCGCCCTGCATTTGCGGAAAATAGGTTAAAGTTGTCCACCATTTTTCACTGCCATAATGAAGGCTTGGGCCAGCAAAAGTGCTCCAGCGCTCTTGTCCCACGACCGTTTCATATTCTGATTCATAAAGAACCTCGCCCCCAAAAAACCAATTTGCTATGAATCGATAACTTAAAGCCGCCCCTGCTTTTAAGGCAATTTCCATCTCGGGATGAGTGGGCCACTCAAACCCAGCCGGAAGGTCTTTGATCGCATATCTTTGCGCATAACCGGATTCCATGCCGAAGTTTGCAACACCAATCATTTGGCCTTCCATAAAATATTTTTGAATCAAAAGCTGAAGCTCGGCTTCTGTTGCATCTTTTTCTTGGCCCGAGTGAGGATCTCGCCAAATATGGCCCAAAGAAAAATAAGCTGAAAGTCCGATGTCATCTTTAGCTGGACTTAAAAAATTATATTTTAAATCAGCTTCAATGCCGGATGGACTCATTCCACTATCGATATCTCGTGGGATGTAGGCGTCTAATAACAAGCCCTGACTTTTTACCGCCTGCATTTTTAAGCTGAATCCGGAGGTGAGCTTATCTGTGACTCCGTATTCAATTTCAGTCTTTGAATCCAATGCACTGTAGGTGCCTTTGCCTTTATCTGTTCTTGAAGTCAGGAATTGGTAAATTTCCCAGCTTCCTTTGGGCAGTGTCTCGGCTCCTTTGATGTAGCCAAAAAGATTTTCATCCGCGCTGGCTTTGAGCGCAAAAATTTGTAAGATCGTTAAAGCTAGGAGTCCATAAGATCGCATAAAGTTGTTCCTCACGATTTAGGCTTATCATTATGAACTGCGGAGCAGATTGTATAGACTTCTTAAAAATTAGGATTCAAATGAAAAACAAATGATCTTACGAGCTAAAGTGATTTGCGATCAGCCAAGGAATGGCTATGTAAAGTGTCAAATCTCGAACTAAATAGTAGACAAAAAAGAGAGCAAAAATTTTCCAGCCATATCTGCGAAGGACACCCTTAAAACCGGCTTCTCGAAAAGTAGTACGAACTTCCTGGCTTGCACGTCGAAGTCGGTTCAACGGACCAGCGCTTGGTATTTCGACATTCAATTCTGACTCTGCAACAGAAAGTGCTTCGAAGGGTTTCAAGAATTTCTCCTAAAACCTATTGTTACCCGGGACCCCCATAAAAATAAAGTAGAATGCACAAGTTTAAGGGAACTTTGTCATAGTAAATAAGGTGCTTAAAAGACCAGCAGCTGCTAGAAAGAGATTGATCAAATGACCGTAAATAGCTGAAATTTGCGGCTATAATGCAAAACTTTAGTTGATCACGATCCCTTGACGGCGTGCCTTTCAGTCCCTATACTGCCCTTCAATTCTTGTCGCGGGGTGGAGCAGTCTGGTAGCTCGTCGGGCTCATAACCCGAAGGTCGTAGGTTCAAATCCTGCCCCCGCAACCATTTATCTTAAAATCTTAAAACTTGCTCCATGTTAAGAAAATTTCGCACTCCAAAAGCCCTCTTTTTAAAGATTTCATTTCCAACAACCAACATCAGGATTCAATTATACTTAAGCAACAATGCCTAAACCCAGAAGGTCAGGCCGGACTACTTTCCGTAAAAATACCAACCCCACACAGCCCATTAGAAAAAGAACTTTTAAAGATATTACGCCAATCAAGATTTGCAGATCTTGCTCAGATCTACAAAAACTTTTATGCGCAATCAAACAACCCAGCAGGAATTCAGAATCTATTTGCTAGCCGGGACTGTGCTGATCGCACTAACATTGAGGAATTTCGATATTAAACTCTGCCCCTTCATCAACTCGTCCAACTGCCGAAACTGTTCCTTCGTGCAATTCGACGATTTTTTGAACGGTAGCCAGACCCAGCCCACTTCCCGCAATATTTTTACTATTGTCACCGCGCTTGAAAGGCCCGAATATCTCCTCGTTCAGTGAAGGATCAAAGCCCATTCCATTGTCTTTGATGCGAAGCTTGATTAAGTCATGTTCTTGCCGGCCACTGATCGCAATTTGAGGAGCCCTCTTTTCAGATTTAAACTTGAGAGCATTAGCAATGAGGTTCTGAAAAAGTTGGGTGAATAAAATGGGGTGACCTGTAATTTCAGGCAAGTTTTCAATTGTGACGATCGCGCCCGCTTCAGAAATGTCTTTCGCAAGGTTAGATTTTGCTTCTTCTGCAGCCACAACCAGCGAAAACTTTTTTCTTTCGATTTTCGATTTACCAATTTTGGCATACTCAAGTAGTTGATCGATGAGGTGGATCATTCGCGAACCAATGGTTTTAATCGTTTTTATTTGATTGAGTGTTTCATTCGAAACTTCTTTAGAATCATCCAAAATTAGATCAGCGTAGCCAATGATTGTCGATGTGGGTGATCTCAGATCGTGTGCTGCAATTGCAGAAAAACGTTCAAGATCATAGTAGCTTGCCTCAAGATGTCTCGCGGCTTTGCTTATTTCAATCTCGCGAAGTTTAGAAAACTCAACGGCTGCAATCGTTGCCGAAGACTCAAAGAATCGATTAATTAACCTAAAGTCTGGAATTGAAAATTCATTTGTTTGCTCCAGTTCATCAAGGACTACATTTTTTAATAACCAATATTCATCTAGCACTTGTGAAAGCGTGTAGTCGCCGAAAGAAAATCTTTGCCGCCCATGAATTTTACCTAACTCTTTGGGCTTCTCAAAAATACCAGTTTCTATGACATCACACAATGCATCGGTTAACTGCGGCAGGTGATCGCGAATAGCTGTCCGTGATTTATCAGTTGCGGCGGGAAACACCTCGCGGGATAGTAGCTCCCAACGATTAAGAATTTTATCTTTGTGGGTTCTGATAAGGCATGAGTCCTGCATTCGTCCTACTTTCGGCTAAACTATAAGTGGAAAGCATTTTTCTATCAACAAAGCGTCGACGCTGTGCCGTAGAACTCTTTAGCCTTTTCACTACTTTCTGAGCAGATCAAAAAACAATAAGAATTGAAGCTTTTGAAGATTTGATTAAATAAATGATATTTAATACCAACACCTTTAAACCCGTTTCGTCGACCGACCAATAACTTCAATCAGTTCATCTTGATTCAGAGGTTTTGTAAGATGTTCGTTGCAGCCAGAGGCTAGAGTTTTTATCCGGTCTTCTGGCATGGCATGCGCTGAGAGCGCAATGATTGGTTTTTTAAAGCCGAATTCCCGAAGGACAGGATTGGCCCAAACCGCTTGTTTATGATGTATTTTGAACCAACTTGCGCGTCCAGCAGCAATGGCCTACGAGCTTTCACCGGTAAACAATGCAATTTCCCAAGGCCTGGTTTTTCGTTCACGTTCAATAATTTCCTGAATCTCAACGACCCACCGCTCGTCCCCCATTTTCTGTGCAATGTTCTTTACACCCAGCAAATAATCATGATCATGGGGATTTGCTTTAAGCAGTTTCTTTCCAAGTTCCTTTGCTAAAGCGATCTCACCGTCTGCGATATACATTTCAAGCCTCGGAAAGAAACTTCCCAGGCTTACAAAATGATGAGTGCAAACAATATCGTAACCATGCAAAAAACCGCCGCGCTCGTCCGGTTTCCTTCCTTGCCAACTAATCCAACTCGCTTCTCTAAATCTGCACCTTCAAAAAATAATGCAAACTCCGCAGGACTTAGAATCACTTCCCCTTTATGTATCGGATTGATTTTATAAAATAACCCCTCGTTAATGAGCTTACAAAGTAGCACCAATCCCGTGCCATCCCAAAATAAACATTTTATACAATTACGGCGCGAATTTATAAACACAAACAAATGCCCAGCGTAGGGGTCTTGATTTAAGACCCCTATTACCTTGGCAAACAAAGTATCATAACTAGCTCGCATATCTGTGGGCTCCTTTGATATAAATACTTTTGTTAACCGATCGAAACTGATCATGATACCTTCCTCAAAAAATCTATTAAATACTCAACTTGCGAAAAACGAATTAGTTTGCCGTTGTCCCAAACAATTTCAATACCCTGGCAAGGGCCGCTCGTCGGCGCTTCGCCGCCAGACACTTTAACTTCTTTAAAACCATTCGTTGCAAATCCCTCGCGCTTGAGCTTCTTGGCTTCGCCAATCATTCGAGCGCCGCTTAAACGATTGATTTCAAGTTCTGAATAGAAACCCTTCGATGGATCCGGCAATCACACCGGAGCAGAGACTGCTGCCACACTTTTTACCGTGATTGAATCATGTAAGAAAAACGACATAGATCCCCGAACATTTTTAGTCATGAGCCTTCACCGATTTGCTAACGGCGAGAATCTCGAAACCCCTCTAGCTTTTGCCTGCCGACTACGATCCGCCAGTCAACCCGCGTAATACGCAGGGGTTACGATCCCACAAGCTTGGGTGTTTGCTTAAAAGACTCAGGTAAGTTCACCGTTAAATTTAATCACTCTGTGGCCCTCAAAGGCCAGGTCAAGAGGCATGCAGATCTGCAAGCAGCTGTCGTCTACTGCGAAGGTTTCACGATCTAACTTATTACCTAACAAAGGACAGAGGATTGTTAAAACGTATATAATAAAGCCGTGGTGTAAGATTCTTGATGATCAATAGAGCTTCCGTCTTTATTTTTAAAAAAAATATTTGAATCTGATTTATCATATCTAAGCTCTGCTCTTGCCTCTAAACCATCTCCAAGATCAAAGTTATTTGCTAAAGTCAAAGCGGTCATTTTTTGTTTTGTGCCAATCGTGGAAAGTCCACCCGCAATGGCAAAACCGTTATCGGAATCATCAAAAATTTCGTATCGGGGACTTATCGTACAAAAGCTTGCAAGGACCGCTTTCATATAAAGCGCTAACCCATTCCATTTTGTATCGCCGATAAGAGGTATCTTTTTTTGAGTGCCGTAAACATAATCTGTAGCAAAAATAATTTTTGAATTAAAGTTATAAGTTAAATTAAACTCATGGACTTCACGCCGACTCTGATCCGTTGATTCAGCACCACCGATGTAATTGTAGTTTGCTACAACACCCTCGGATCCACTGTAATTGAGATTTACGCCTACTGTTGTTGATTTATTTTGCTTTTGTGAAACTCTGCCATCCCATGCATTTAATAAGTAGATTGCTGCTGAAGCTTTTTCTGGCACGATGGCATACCACCCGCTAAGACCCTCGTGCCAAAATGGAGTGCCGTAGTTATAAGTATAACTTCTTGAATATTGATAATTATCTTTCGCCTTGGTTCCTTCTAA
>JAYWDA010000566.1:0-3858 GCA_043780105.1 Pseudobdellovibrionaceae bacterium
CGATCGTGGAACCTATACAACCGTGGGGCTTGAGCGCGGTTTCGATGCTTTGAATCTTTATTTTACAATGTCTTTAGGTCACATGACGGGCTCGGGTCGTTCCAATTATGCTTACCGAAATCTTTCCACTAGCACTTCTTATTCAGTCAACGATATTGGTTTTGATGCCAATATGTTTGATCTTAGTGTGGGTTTTAAGCTGAAACTCATTGATCATTATTGGTTTGGGCCATTTATCGAAGGCGGCGGCATGGGCAGTTATCATGAGATTACCTACACGTCGAAACTAAACCTTATTGATGCTCAAGGCAGCGATGCCAAGAAAAAAGACGTTGTTATGGGTTCGGGATATTACGGGACGGCTGGAATCGATGTTCAGTTTTCCGATAAGTTTGGCCTTCAATTTGCCGGTAGGTTTGCAGAAGAGCGCACGAAGGATCTTGAAACATTGAACAAAAGTCCCATCTCGTTCCGCAGCGAGACCTATTATTTCTCGGCTCTCCTCGGTTTTTAGTCGCCTCTAAAGACGATTTCGTCACAGTGTTGTTTTTTAGTTTCTTAAGCCCCCCAAGGCATTGTAAAAATGTTCTGTCAGTTGTCAGGTTCGAGGGGGAAAGTAGGAATCTCTTTTCAATTTGCAAATTTTGATCTAAACCCCAGTCACTCAAAATTCAGAAAAATGGTAGATGCATGTTGAAATCGGTTTTGTCCCTCAGTCTTTTTTCCCTCCTTTTATCGGTCTCTTTCCCAGGTCAGGCGCAAGTTCCAGCTGAGGCTACGAATCGATCGTTTCCCTTTCCTGATTTTGGTGCAGCGACGATCTCATCGGTTTTATTCGCAGCTAAAACAGCCGCCGGGTTACAAAGAATTCCCACTGCAAATCCGGCTCGTCAGAATGTGATCACCTTAGAAAATAAGGCCTCTATAAAATCTGTTTACTGGCCAGGGCGCGCAGGTCAGCCTTTAGTTTATTTGATCCCTGGAATTGGTGGATACAGTGACCGAGGTAATATCGGGGACCTGGCAAAACTTTTCCAATCTTGGGGCTATCACGTCATTACTTTTAATAACCCTATGAATTGGCAGTTTGCCTTAACTTTAAGTCCCGATGGAGCGCCAGGTTTTTTTCCTGAGGATGCTCAGTTGCTTTATAAAAATATGCTGGAAGTGACAACTCAACTGAAGAAAAAAAGTCATTTAAATTTTTCGAAGACGATGTTGGTGGCTTATTCCATGGGATGTCAGCACGCCTATGAATTAATGAAGCTTGATGATCAGAAAAAAGATTTCGATTTCAGTCAAATTATCATGATCAGTCCACCATTAGATATCAAATACGCCCTTCGTAAGTATGACAATGTGAATAAAGTGGGATTTCAAAAAGAATTCAATTCTAGCCTGAATTATTACGAAAGACTTCGCGGTCGTTTAATCGGTCTGGTTGAAAACGTTATTAGTCTGGCGCCGGCGAAAGCCGTGGCTTATGTCGTTCAAAATTACCCATTGTCTAACCACGAAAGTGAAGTTGTCATTGGCGGAACTTTTAAAGACAGCATCGCAGAAATTCTTTATGTCACAAGCCTTGTGCATCCCAATCGCGGCCAACTTTTTAAATCCCCCGTTGGTCCTTCGAAGCGCGCATATCGATACGCTGAAATTGCAAAAATCACTTTTGAAGACTACTTTCAAAACTTTATCCTGCAAAAAATGTTTGTGCGAACCCAGTTCATCGACAGCCAAGATTTACTGGCAAGCTTCAGTTTAAAGAACAAAATTGAAAAGCTAGAGGCCGATCCAAGAGTTAAATTTGTTTTAGCTAAAGATGACCCGATCTCTAAAACTGAAGACATCACTTTGTTTTCAGAAACCTTTGGCGATCGAGCTTTAGTCTTAAATCATGGGGGCCACGCAGGATTTTATTGGTTCCCAGGCTTTGCTGCCGATTTAAAGTCTTTCTTAAAGCCGTAAATGACCAATAATAATATCATCAGAAGTCTTAGATACATGCTTGAAATCAACAACGCAAAACTAACAGAGATTTGCAAGCTGGGTGGCCTTGAAGTCACTAAAAATCAAATTCACGCCTTTATGCAAAACGAAGAAGATCCTGAGTATGTCAAATGCAGTGATGAAATCATGGCGCATTTTTTAGATGGTGTGATTATTTTTAAACGCGGCAAAGATGAAGGTCGAGAGCCTGCGCCCATCGAACTTCCGATGTCGAACAACTTGGTTCTAAAAAAGTTAAAAGTCGCTTTTGAATTAAAAGAAGAAGAGCTGTTGCAGATGATCACAAGCACGGGGTTTGTGTTTGGAAAATCGGAGCTGTCGTCGTTTTTAAGGAAGAAAGATCATCGGAATTATCGGCCGTGTGGTGACCAGGTGTTGCGATATTTTTTGAAGGGCCTGACGCTAAAGTTGCGGCAAGCCCCTGATCCTGAGTTTTTGTAAATCTAGCAATGACCTGCGTTGATGTTGGCGATCAGTTGATCGATCAAGTTCAGCAGATTCGTTCGATTAGTTCCTGGCTTAATCCAATCACTAAGGTCCTCTTTAATTTCTTTTAACTCGTGAAGTTGCTGACTTGGAGAAGAGTTCACTGAAAGCAAATTCTGCAAATCAGCGATTTCATTTTTTAACTTAGCTCGTTTCACAGAAACCCTTCGCGACTTAAAATCTGAATTGGGGAGGGCCACAACTCCATCATAAAGATTTTGAGCCAGTTGCGGGCAAGTTGGTGCAGAGACCACTTGAGTGAAAGAAAAATTATCGACTCCAAAGCTTCCACCACCGTCGTGAATTGTGACCATGGCGATCGGAGCTCCGGATGAACTCACTGACAGCAATGTGTTATAAGGCGCACCGACTGGAAGAAGGGATTGTCCTACCAAAAAGCCGTTTGAATCATAGGCATAAATCCCTGTTCCGGCATCTCCCGAAAGGTAAGCAGAAACACTTGCAATGTTACCAGTGATAACAGGATCAAAACTGAAAGTCATAAGGCCAGTTTGCGCGGCCGCAATGTTAGCTCCTGAAGCTGTCGGAAATGGACCGAAAGCTGCAAGAAGGATGGTGGCACCGCTGGCCGTCACACCAAGGCTTTGATATTGGGTGGTCAGAGGAGTTCCATTTGAAAATTCATCAAAAGTCAAAGTTGTTGTCGCAGCCGTTGCGATCAGAGGAGTTCCTAAGGCAAGCAGCAAGGCAAATTTAAAAGCCCTGAACGTATAACGAATCTGTTGTTTCATGGATGTCTCTTTCTTTAGGTTGTTAGTACACTATAAAGCACTTGTCTGCGGTTGTCCTAAATCTTAAATTAAAATCCCAAGTTTAAACACTATGGGTTAACACTTATATCTGTTGCTAGAGTTGGTCCAGTTCAGATAGTGATTAAGTTAATCTGGCGGAGAGTGAAGTGTATAAGCTAATTGTTATTGACTAAAAATGGCAGGTGATTTGATGAGTGCTGTCTTGTTTTGAGACTTCTGCCAAAATCAAAAATAACAAAAACTAATTTACACACATGCAGACGAACTTAGAAGAAGTAAGAGCGTTTGTTCCTGAAAAATAGATCGTTACACTTGAGGTCCCAGGAATTACGTGGGTAATTGGATTCGCCATCCCAGTATTCGCCTGGCAAGTGCATAAAGAGCAAGTTGAAACGTTCGAGCATCCAGGCCCATTGATTAGGACGTTGGTTCCAGATCCTGAGGCAATATTGGCGGTGCAAACCAAAAGACTATTAATTACCGTACCGGCAGGGCCAAGTTTGACTGATCCATTTACGTCAAGGTTCGCTACTGGAGCCGTCGTACCAATCCCGACATTTCCGGTTGCAAATACGGCAGCCGGCCCGTT
>JAYWDA010000567.1:0-3356 GCA_043780105.1 Pseudobdellovibrionaceae bacterium
CGAAAATTCAGTCCTGGAATAGCTTTGTGAGAGTGTCCCACTGTGATACTATTTAGATATATTCACTGTCTCAAATCGAGATAGTTCTGAGGAGGCAAACATGAAAATTACACACTCAAAGGTTGGACAAAACCTAAATTCCGTCGACGGTGCAAAGACCGACCCCTCTAAAAAAACTGGCAAACAGGATTCTGTTTCTTCTTTGGGAGTCGATGCTTTAGCTAATATTGATGCATCGAAAGTAGACGTGTCGCCTCGGGCTCAAGAAGCCAAGCGCATTAAAGAAATTGCGATGTCGACTCCGGATGTTGATGCTGAAAAAGTGGCTCGTTTTCAAAAAGCCATTGATGAAGGCAATTACAAAATGGATTCAAAAGCTATTGCCGACCGAATGGTCGACGAACATTTAGAAACAATGGAGTAGTGAACTAGCATGGATGCACTAGTTGAACGAGCGTACCTTAAACTAAAAGGTAACTTAGAAGATCTAACAAAGCTTTATCGAACTTTGCTGGACACTGTTCGCAAAGAAAAAGAAATCTACGTCAAAGCCGACCTTAAAGAATTGCATGAAATCAACCAGAGCAAAGAAACTCTGTTGATGAAAATTAAAATGGTCGACACCTTAAGGATTAAGCACGCCCAAGAATTAGCCGCACAAATTGGCGCTGACTCTGAAAATCCTAGGCTGTTAGATATCGCAAAGTATTTACAAGGCGAAGCGGCTGACCGCTTACGCGGTTTGCATGCGGCTTTGGATTTATTGCTGAAGCGTTTAACTGAAATTAATAAAGAAAATGAAGAGTACGCTCAAAAAGCGCTGAGCACTTTAAACGGCGCTATGACTAATATTAAAGATACTTTGTCAGGTAAAAAAACCTACGAAAAAAAAGGACAGATGAAATCAGGCCCTGATCAGGCTGGAAATTTCGTACGTAAAGAAGTTTAGAGATCATATGAGGCAAGGAAGCCTCGAACGGGGACAGGATGTCGAAGATCTCATCGATGTTGGATATAGGAAAGAGATCTCTTTCCAATAGCCAGACAGCTTTACAGACTGTCTCACACAACATCGCCAACAAAGCGACGGAAGGATTCTCTCGGCAGCGAGTAGAAATTCTGACCAATGCGCCCCCCAGTCCCGGACAATTACAAGTTGGAACGGGCGCGCGCGCGGGAATGATCACGCGTACAAATAATCCCTGGTTAGAAAAACAAATTCAGCGCGAAGGAACAAGCTTGGGTTATTCCAATGCGCGGGCCGATGCTTTGAATCGCGTTGAACAAGTTTATAATGAACAAGAAAATAAGGGTTTGAATCAGTACATGACTGATTTCTTTAACGGCTTTCGTGAGATGTCTGCGAATCCTGAAAGTTTAGCCGGCCGTTCAATGGTGCGCGAATCCGCAGTGGCCTTGACCGGAGATTTTAAGCGAGTCGTCGGGCAACTGAAAGACGTGCAAGAGGATTTGGATCATCAAATCGTTGCAACCATTGGTGAAGTCAATCAAGCCACCAAAGAAATTGCAGATTTGAATATGAAAATTAAACTGGTCGAGGCACAAGGTGTGCCTTCCAACGATGAACGTGATCGACGCGATTTATTACTTAAAAAATTAGGCGAAAAGTTAGAAGTGAATTGGGCTGAAGGTGCGGACGGAATGGTTTCTGTCACAGCAGGCAGGGCGGCCGTGCTGGTCTCAGGAGTTGATTCGACAGACTTAAAAACTCATAAAGTCGGCGAGAAGATGGGCACACAAATTTTTTACAGCTCGGCTAAAAATGGCACTGAATTTAATGTCACCGATCATTTTCGTGGCGGACGCGTTGGCGCTTCGCTTGAAGTTCGCGATGAATTGATTGAGGGTTTAAAAAATCACGCAGATAATTTAGCTTACAACTTTGCCAAAGAAGTGAACGAAGCTCACGTCGAAGGTTTTGATCGTTATGGCAATCAGGGCGCTGAGTTTTTCAAAATGCCCGATCAGGTCGAAGGCGCCGCCGAAAAAATCGCCTTGAATCAAGATATCTTCAGTGACGTGGGTCGTATTGCTGCCGCCGCAAGACCAGATGCTCCGGGTGACAACACAGTTTCGAATATGATTTCGTCGCTTCAACATCAAAAGCTGATGGACGACGGGGCTGCGACTTTTGACGATTACTATAATGCCGAAGTCGGACAGATCGGAAGCGTCACTAATCGCGCCGTTAAAACCATGGAGTCGCAAAGAAATATTATGCAGCAGCTGGGAAATTTGCGCGAAAGTATCAGTGGCGTCAGTTTGGATGAAGAAACCACAAAGATGATTGAATTCCAAAAAGCTTACGATGCTTCGGCAAGACTGATTCGAGTCGCCGATGAAATGTTTGATACAATTTTAAATCTGAAGCGCTTATAGGATTAATGAATGAGAATCGCTGATAAAATGCAATTCAATCAGGTCCAACAGAACACGACAAAAAATCGTTCTGAGATGTATGATTTGCAAAATCAAGCAGCGACTCAGAAACGAATTAATAAACCGTCAGATGATCCTTTAGCGACGACTCGAGTATTAGGAACTAGAACTGAAGAACGTGGCAACACTCAGTTTGTTAAAAATATTAATAATGCCAGATCCTTCCTAGAATTCACCGATCAGTCTTTAAGTGAGCTGGGCGATATCATGATTCGCGCCAAAGAACTTGCAGTCGCCCAAGCTGGCGATGCGGGTGCCAGTGAAGAAACTCGGCAAGTCACAGGACTTGAAGTGAATCAGATTTTAAGCCAAGCCGTCCAAATTGGAAATCGAAAATTAGGCGACCGATATATTTTCGGCGGCTATAAAACTCAATCGATGCCTTTTGATAAAACAGGAAATTATTTAGGCGATGACGGGGACATGAAAATCCAAACGCACAAGGATTCATTTATCACGATGAATCTTCCGGGCAGTAAGGTCTTTTTAGGAAAAGGCATGTCCGGCGATGGCATCAGCAATCCACCTGTGGACAGTCCCCACGATGTTGAAGAACTGAATGATCTTTTAACCAACGAAAAAAAGAACAAAGAATTCAATAAGCAGTTGGAAGACAACTTTGTTCAGTTGCGGGGGCCTGCAGCGGTCGGCAAATCTGGCCAGATTGGCAGTAAAGACCCGATCACTCAACGCTCAGGCGTGAATATTTTCCAGGTTCTTTCAGGTCTTGAAGTGGCTTTGCGAACCAATGACAAGGCTGGTGTCCAGTCTTCCTTGGATACCTTGGACCAGGCTATTTCGCAGGTTGTCTTGTCTAGATCTGAGGTCGGAGCGCGGATTATGAACGTCAATAGCTCTACAGAGAGCCTCCAGAAGGCGATTGTAGATAATAAGAT
>JAYWDA010000568.1:0-5083 GCA_043780105.1 Pseudobdellovibrionaceae bacterium
CTCAACCTTTAAGCCCGTCGAAGAATACGAAACAGCATTGGTTGGAATCTTTTTAAAAGCCAGCTCAGTCCAAGCTTCTTTTTTGTCCAATGGAATCGCCATCACGGCTAACATCGAAGTAGTAAAAATTAAATTCTTAAAGTTCATTTTTTTTCACCCTTTTTAAGAGCTAATAGGATGAGGTAGTATTTTAAGTCAGTCAACATGACATGATTCGTAAGCAGACTATGGAAGGTCGGATAATTGCCGGACCGCCTTAAGGATAGGGACGGGTGGTTTTCCTAAAAGAATGCGAATTCCATCACGTAAAGTTGTTTGGCCTCCGTAAAATCTTTGAATCAGATCTTCAGGCAACGTATAGAAGCGCTCTAAGACTTTGTACCTCAAGTGGGGCGTCGCCGCTTTAAACATCATGCGATTTAAAAATCGATAGTAGGGATAGGGCTTTAATATTTGCTGATTCTTAACCGAAATTTGTTTTTTCCAAAGCTCTAGGTCGGGATGCGAAATCTCTAATAAGCTTTGAATCTGCTGGAGGACCAGGGGCAGCGTATAGCCCGTGACCGGATGGGCTAGCCCCGCGGCGGCCCCCAGAGCTAAAGGTGAAAAAGTTTCTTCAAAACCGTAAAGATCCAAAGGAAGAGAGCCTTTTTCAGTTTTTATAATTCGTGCGATTTTCCAACCTTGCAGATCTGCATATTTTTTAATCTCAAAGCAGATATGATCTTGGTCCAGCGTCGGAGAATTAGAGTAATAAGTGTCTTCAATCAAAAGTTCATTTTCGTTAAAAGGGAGAACATAAAAGAAACGATACCCATCGGTTTGGGGATGTCTGACATCTTTAAGAATTGGTACGGTAAGCCCATGGGGTTCTTCTAATTGAACTTCAAGCCCAACAAATTTTTGATATCCATAATAAGATGAATCTTTCCGAGCCGGCCAACCACTGGCAACAAAATCAGCATGTTCGATCGCGAGCGAAGTATAAAGCTGAATCTCTTGGGGAAATAAAGTTTTTATTTTTTGTGCAAGGTCCCTGGATTTGATAGAATAGTAGGCCGAGTTAAACTTTCGATGGTGCTTCGGGAAAAACACATCATAGCCAGTCCACTTTTTAGAGATCAAAGGCGTCAGCCAGGCCCAGCTAGCCTCAGGCACGTCATGATGGTGAAAGCTCCAGGTGTGTTCACCACAAAGCTGGCCGCTGGATTCCATCAATTGCACAGAAATGTCAGGCCAGCGGTGTTTCAACGCCGCTAAGAGTAAACAGCCTGAAAGTCCGCCACCGGAAATTGTCAAAGACCTCATAGACCAGCAATCTACTTGCAAAAGGACCGGAATTCCACGAAATTTTTAAAGGTGGAACACTTTGAAAAATTTAAATCTTATATTCCCTTCGATCTGATGGAGCCCAAATATTTCCTGATGGCTTGTGCTGTGCTTTTTGGAATTCTTGTTTTCCGTTATTTCTTGATGGCCGGCGCCTTTTGGTTTGTTTTTTACAGAATGAAGCCAGCCGGTTTAATGCAAAGACAAATCTACCAAAATCTTCCCGCTGCAAAAATCCAGTTTTATGAAATTAAATGGTCGATCCTGACAGGGATCCCGTTTACCCTTGGTGCTTTAGCTATAGGAATCATGTGGCAAAGGGGTTGGACACAAATTTACCTTCCCTTTAATCAGTATGGTTTGTGGTATTTAATTCCCAGCCTTTTGATTTTAAGTCTTGTGCATGATTTTTATTTTTATGCGACTCATCGATTTTTACACACAACATGGGCATATCGACGGTTTCATAGTGTGCATCATAATTCTTTGACGCCATCGCCATGGGCTTCATTTTCATTTCATCCGGTCGAGGCCTTGATCCAAGCAGCAGCTATACCACTTTTAATTCTTTTCATTCCATTACATCCTGTGATGATTTTAATTTATCTGACTTTCATGACTCTTTCAGGAATTACAAATCATTTAGGTTTTGAAATTTTACCTCAAGGCAGTGAAAAGGGCTTTGGGAAATGGTTGGTCAGCGGCGTTCATCACACTCAACATCATCGCTACTACCGATATAACTACGGATTATTTTACACCTTTTGGGATCGCATTTTTAAAACAGAGCACCCCAAATTTCCCGAAGAATTTCGCCAAGTGTTTGAAAAGAAATCTGTATGACTTCAATTTTAGAAGTTTCAAGGCTGGATAAAGTTTACGGTAAAAAAATCGCTCTTAAGGGTCTGAGCTTTTCCATACTTCCGCAGCAGATTGTTGCGTTCTTAGGCCCCAATGGTGCAGGAAAAAGCACCACCTTAAAAATTATTATGGGCCTGCGTCGGCCCGACTCTGGGATCTTGCGAATTTTTGACTCGGAAGTGCATTCGTTAAAAATAAAAGATCAAATGGGATACACATCGCAAGACCTTTCTTTTCCAACCCACTTGAAGGTTGAAGAGATTCTTCAATTCGTCAGTGCCCATTATTCTGATCCCGTGCCAATGGATGAATTAACTAAGAAGTTTGAACTGACCGATCTGATGACCCATAAAGTGGGTGGCCTGAGCGGTGGGCAAAAGCGTCGCTTAGGTTTAGCTTGTGCTTTAGTCGGTCGACCAAAGATTTTAATCTTAGATGAGCCAACAACAGGTCTTGATGTAGAATCAAGACATCAGCTTTGGAATGAGATCAAAGAATTTAAAAAAAATGGTGGAACTGTTCTGCTTTCGACCCATGATTTAAATGAAGCGGGAGCAGTTGCAGACCGCGTCCTAGTGATTGATCATGGCCACCTTATCAGTGACGGCACTGTCGAAGAAATTAAAAAGAAAATAGAATATCAAAAAATCACTTATGAATTTAATGGTCAGCAAGTGTTGGAGTACGTTCAAGATTCAGATCAATTCGTTAAAAATTTAGTCGTCCAAAAACCAGAGTTTAAAAATCTACATATTCATCCAAGCACTTTGGAAGAGGCCTTTTTAAAAATCAGAGGAAAATCGTGAATTTTATAAAGCTTCTTTTAACTCATACTTTGTACATGTGCTTAGAGCTTTTTCGTCAGCCGATGTACTTGGTGTCGACCGTTTTATTTCCTTCGATGTTTTTTTGGTTCTTTGGGATCCCTAACGCAAAGGAACCGGGGTCGATTGCGATTTTATCAGCTTCGTTTGCCTGTTTTGGAGTTTTGTCCGTTGTGCTATTTCAGTTTGGCGTAGGAATTTCGCAAGATAAGGAATCTTCTTGGTATTTCTACTTACGGTCGCTGCCCAGTCACAGGGGCGTGGTTCTTGGCTCGCGTGTCCTAGCTGGAATTTTATTTTCCATGCTGGCGATTTGCGGAGTTTTTGCAACGGCGCTGATATTTGCTGATTTAAAAATATCTGATATCGACTGGCTAAGGCTTTTTGCCCTTTTATTTTGTGGTGCCATTCCTTTTGCGCTTTTGGGGATTTGTTTAGGTTTATTGGTCAATAGTCAGGCCATTTTGCCAGTAGCAAACCTTGTGTATCTGCCTTTGTCTTTTGCTGGTGGCTTGTGGATGCCACCAAATATTTTACCCACTGCCATTCAAAAAATATCAGAATATTTGCCAACAAGAATGTACGGTGAAATTATATGGGCTTCCGTCTTGAAACGCGAAGTTGAATCAAAATATGTTTATGGTTTGATAGTTTACGGAATCATATTTTTGCTGACGGCCTTCTTCCTTTCGAAAAAGGAAGAAGAGAAAAGTTTCCGTTAAAGAATTCTTAAAAAAGCATTTCGAGCGACAGTTTCAGCCACTCCTGGGTAACCTTGATCAAACCACTGCCACCAAGCGGCAACCATGATTAAGTGACCTACAAAAATAAAAAAGTGACTCCACATTTCGACACGGTCTGAATTTTTAGTCATATACCGGTGCCAATGAAGGGCTTCATCAACAATCGAATAAAAAACACTCAGCAAAGTAAAAATCATCGCCGGCACCCGCATGAACACAGGAAATGTATAGGCCAAGCATAAAAGCACTGTGCTTGTGATTCCTGCAAAAATTGTGATGTGATGGCAAAGTGCTTCGCCTTTTTGCAAATACTCTTTGTAGATTGTTCTGTGCCCAATTGTATCAAATGAAATGGCTGTCGAAAAAATAAAAACTCCGACCGGGATATTCCAAACATAAGCAGGGTATTCGACGCCCGCAAGATGACCAGCCATAAGAAAGGTCATGACAGCGAAAAATAACCCATACATCAAACCAATCCAAACAATATAGACAGTCCAATCGGTTTTTGAAAATTCGCTCACACGAGCAGCATAAATTGAAGTTTCACGTAAAAAAGAAGTCTGACTCACAATTCACTCCATACTTCAGAATGTTCAATTTGTTGCCATGGCTGAAACCATCTTTTCGGCCACAATTTAAGAATATCAAAGCTAGCTTTAATAAATAGTAAAAATTTGCGTTTAGGTGAAATGACAATTCTTTGCTCAAAAAGATTGTGCCGTTGGCGAATCACTTCACGACCAATTTCCCGATAAACATTAAGGGCAATACAAACAGCCCAAGCTGAACGTAATGACAAATAGTGAAGGCCGTCTCGACCACTGGCGTACAAAGAATCGGCTTCCCACATCAGACGCTGAGCGACCGGGTACAAATCTTTACGAAATACAGGATCAAAATAATCAGCTCGTGTTAATCCTTGTTCGGCCAGCCAAGTATCCGGCAGATAACACCGACCCATTTTAAAATCTTCACGAATATCGCGAGCAATATTGGTCATCTGCATAGCGCAACCTAGGTCCACAGCATTTTTTAGCGCCTTCGTGTGACTGATGCCCATCACGTGACACATCATAAGGCCCACAGTTCCTGCCACGCAGTAACAGTAATCAATCAGTTCTTCACGAGTCTCAATACCTAAGCCTGCAGCATCAATTTGAAAGCCGCGCAATAAATCCAGTGGATATTTTTTAGGTATTTGATTGGCATGAATCACCTCAGAAAAACCAAGCCAAGGGTGCTCCGATGGCGCGTGGCCAGCATAGCAAGCCTCAGTTTTTTCAATAAGTTCTTGAACACGCATCCGAGCTTCAATAAGGCTTC
>JAYWDA010000569.1:0-7313 GCA_043780105.1 Pseudobdellovibrionaceae bacterium
ACTAAAAAACCTTCGATATAGGCAAGGTTCAAAATAACTTCAACAATGGCTGGAGTGACCGGTGCTTGATTGGCGATCAACAAGCGATTCAAAAGCAAAGAAGAGTTAAAAATAATCTGCAAAGCATTTGATTTTTGGTCGTAAGAAATCTTGCTTGTTCCTAGATCTGACCGCAGAAGGGCTACGGCATTTGAAAGGGCTAAAATATCAGACATCGCGGGATGTGAAACATTCAGCCTTTGAGCTAAAATTTTAATTTCACTGGCGCCCATTTTTTGTGCCAAGGTGATCAGCTTATCCGGTCCAAAACTAAAAAAGGTCGACAGAATTTTTCGGATTTCTACTAGATCATTATAGTTTGTCCTTCTAGAAGCCGTGAAATCCACCATGAATTTATCGATTTCAGGGACAACTTCTGGCGACAACTGATTGTGAATATGATTTCGAATGGAAAAAAGTCGAACCATAATCGTGTCGTTGGCGTTATTTTGTCGAGCATACTGATCAAAGACTGTGGCAATCAGCGACCGAGCTTTGTCCAATTGGCTCGAACTTCCAATAGGACTGTCTTTAGCTAATAGGAAAAGGGGAAGATGCTGAAATTCGCTGGTTTCAGAGCTTAAGTAAAAATCAAAGAAATAGTCGGCGTACTCTTGTTCAAACTCGCTTCCGCTAATGCCTCGAACAGCAAAGCCTTTTGCTAAAGAGGACTGAGGATAGCGACCGCAGTAGTATTTTTCCAAGACCCAGTGACGGACCATGGAAGCGGCTTTTGTCATTGCTTTGGGTCCATTGCTGACAAGGCTTGAATGATTTAATGGATGGCTGCTGAAAGAATCACCGTATACGTATTCGCCCATCAATTCATAATAATTAGTGGTGAATAAGTTCCCAACAAAAAAATCATAATGGTTGGCTAGGTCCTTTCCAATATCGTTGCGGTAGGCCGCTTGAAATTGGAAGTTTGCTGGCGGATTTCCGCTGACGTTGACATTGATCCGAGACTGCGCGCCTTGCAAAGTATTATACCCGAACGCTCCCTTTCGACTGGATTCAATCGATTTAAAAACAGACACCAAGTCAGCATGTGCAGGTATCTGTAACATAAGAGCTGAAAGCAAAACAAAAAATTTCATGGACAGTATTCTCCTAAAAAAAATCTAGTAAAAAAGTTATCGAACGAACTGCATGGCTTCTTGGTCAAAAGCGGTTTCTCCGCATTGTGATTTATCGACGTGAGGGGCGCAGCCACGAACTCGGCCCATAAGTCTGATAAAATTTCTTAGCTCTGTCGAAATGGATTCCGAAAGGGTTCCACTGGTTGGAGTGTAGAGCTGAATTTTGTCTTTTTCATAAGTTTGCTCATACAGGCGGTAATCTCCCGGCAAGGTAAGGCGGGCAGAAAGTTTTTTTCTTTTAAAATCTAAATACGATTGTTGCGAGATCGAAGGATTAGTAAAAACATAGTCTCCGTTACTGTCTTGAGTAAAAACAGATTTCGCACCATAAAGATTCGTGTAAAATTCTAATTTCTTGCCTTCGTTGACTTGTAGATCAGTGCCTTCGCGGCGTGCAATATCGTCTTTGCCTTGAAGGTCATAAGAAATTAAATACTCAACACCCATGACTTTTAGAGTTCCGCGGCCATCGATATCAAACAGGTCAAAATCCTTGGGGTCATTTCCAAAATAATAAACTTGAGTCATTTTATTATTTTCAACGGGCAAAATATGTCGGAGTTCCCAAGCATGTCCTGAAGACAGACGTGAGCAACCATGGGAAACGCCACCGCGCTTCACCGCCCAAAGTGTATTGTGAGTGGCCGGAATATTCATACTTGCGTGAACGGCCTTATTCATTCCACCCATGCGAACGCCGGGATTATGAAAACCATTGCCAATTGATTCATAATCCATTTTTGGAATCCAACCATAAAATGGTTCATCGCGGATATTATCCACATCGCGGCCTGCATAATTAATAAATTTCCACAGACCTGGTGTTGTGAAGGTGTTGATGACGTTTCCAACAGAGTCTTTCGTCGACTCCATAACGGATCCGGTAGGATAAATTGTCGTAAATTCTGGATAGATTAAAAAGCAATTTTGCAAATCAGCACATTGGATCGGGCTCTGAAACTGATTATTTTGATTAAGAACTTGAAAATTATATTTATTGCCAGTCGCAAGTTTAAATAATTTTAAAGCAGAAGCGAGAAACTCTTGATCGGCATTTTGCAAAGCAAGCAAGGCTGTTGCTTCCAACTGAGCCATGACTTCAGCGCTTGGCTTTTCAGTGGCATTCACCCGGCCCCACAAAAGAGTGTCCAGCGCAATCATTGTGTCAGAGGGGTGAGCTTTAAAAAAAGTGGCCGGGGAATTTCCCGCCAAAGTTTTTTGAATCTGCAATCTCCATCGATTGAAAGACTCTGTTAAGTTAAGTCGCAGAAGGTAGACTCGAGCAGGGTTTAAAGCCTGTAGAGTTGAAAGTCCTTTGGCATAAATCATTTCGTCAGAAACGGAAGTTGAATGTGCTAAATTTGTAAAATCCTTGATGCCGTAAATGGGTGATTCGATCACTTGATTAAAATACTGCACATGGGGAAATGCTTTTCCCTGTTTGTCAGATACAAGAGTTACTAAGGGTTTACTAACTCCGTCAGCGCCTATCAGTTTTTTATAAAAGTTATCGCGCTTAACAAGATCAAATAAATAATTGTTGATGGTTTGATCATCTAAGATCACCGTGACCCGAGTCTGGTTGCCGCGAGAGAGCCTTATGTGAATGCGATCAGGAAATTCGGCCCGCATAGCAAAGCCTGTGTAGAAACTGGGGTGGTAACCGTTGGCAGCGCCGGCAACGGGTGTCCAGCTGGTACCCCAAAGCGGCAAATTTTGATTGTAAGCTTGAAGAGTGGTGGTTTTTGATTGGGCCCAAGAGGTCGAGAAAAGAACTAAACACAAAATTGCTTGTAAGACTGAATTCATTTTTATCCTCGTAAGTTTTGAAAAACTTTGAGGCCTGGTGTTAATGCACGTTGGCAAAGAGGTAAAGGTATTCCTAATTAGGAGTTGTCTGTGGAAGTAAAATTTTCAGAATATTTTTCGATCTTATGACAGCTTTGTCACACCTGTTGTTTAATCACCCAAGCTGCGTAACTTTTCCAAAAGCCATCGATAAAACCTTTGGTTTTTTCATCCATTAAATTTCCTTGGTCATCAAAAGACTTCGCCGCATTCAAATAAAATTCAGGCTGTCCTAGGGTTGGCATATTCAAGTAAGCTAAGACTTGCCTGAGGTGATGTTGAGCCCCAAATGTTCCAATGTTACCAACCGAGGCGCCCAAAACAGCAGCGGGTTTTTTATCCCAGGAATTTTGGCCCCAAGGACGCGAACCCCAGTCCAAGGCATTCTTTAAAACCCCCGGAAACGAGCGATTGTATTCAGGAGTAATGAACAAAATACCTGCTGCTCCCAAAACCAAATTCTTTAATTCTTTGACTGGTGAAGGCAGATCAGCTTCCAGATCCTGACTGAAAAATGGCAGCTTTGAAATATCAAAAGTTTCAAGTTCAAAGCCGATGGGCGCCTGAAGTTTGAGCGCTGTGAATAGTTTTTTGTTTAAAGAGTTTTTGCTGATACCACCGACCAAAGCCAGGATGCGATTCATAAATTCTTCTTTCCCTTAAGATTTTAAGGCCATCTTAAGACGGCCATACTCAACGATCAGATCTGGAAAGGTACGACAGATGGGAATAAAATGATCACTAAATTCTGAATTTTTGTGATCAATCAAAAGGTCAGTTGTTTGTTTTAAAAGAAGTTGCAGTTGTTCTTCCGTCACCGGGGTTTTTTGAAATATTGCGCCGTCGACAGAAGAAATTAACTGACTAAGAAGTCTGAGCCAAGCCAAGTTAGGATCGTTAATTAACAGCTGTAAGCGGGTCCCAGAGCTTAAAACCTGTCCTTGAGCACGCTCTAAAGACTCAATTTCATTTTCTAACAAGCTCTTGTGAATCACTGCCAACGCTTTGGAAACACTTTTTAATTTTGATTTATATTCTATATCTGCAGTCATAAAAAATCTTTACCGCTGAGCTTCGCTGTCAATTTTAATCAAGGCAGTATCGATCGCCCTAGCAATTTGTAATTTCTTTTGATTGGCCATCCAGCCTGAATTTTCGGCTCGAATTCTTTCAAGCTCTGGCTTTGCGATGGGATCATTCAAAAACCCAAGGGCCGTTTTTCCAGCATCTTTCATCGTCGAATCATTCGACTTCAAAAGATCTAAAATTTTTGGCAGTGCTGGAGTGCCAATTTTCCCTAAGCTTTGGCTGCAGAAGTTTCGAACTTGTTCATTCTTATCGCGGACGCAATTTTCAGCAGTGGCTAAGGCCTCAGGCGATTCCTTGACGTCCATTTCAGACAAAGCGCGAGCCGCAATAGAGCGGTCTAATTGTTTTGGATTAAGCACTTCTTGTTGAATCGCTTTAAACCCCGGTTTTCCCAAACATCCCAAGGCCATCATCGCAGGATCTTTCTTAGAACCCGTTTTTACTGAGGCCACAATTTGATCAAGGAATGGTTCGGTCAGTGTTCGTGTTTTAGGCGGCAGCTGACAAATCATGTCGACGGCGCGCTCGCGAGCTTCAACAGGGCCTGCTAAACTTTTGACAACATATTCCGCGACCAAGTCGTCTTGCTTCAGAACGTTGACCAAGAGCTCAGCTGCAGTGCTTCCGACAAGCCTTGAATCCAGCAAAGCTTGTAGACGGCGCAAAGTGGTTTTTCTTTCTGCTTCACCAAGATCTGCTAGTAAAATAGAGACAGCTTTAATCACTTCAGACGGATTATTTTCATTGATCCGTTTGTAAAGTAAGTAAGCTATTCGCTTTACATTTTCAGTTCCAAAACGCGGCATCATTTGAATCGCAGCGACGCGAACTTTGACACTGGGATGACTCATCATTAGCGTGACAAGTCTAGGCAAGGCGATCACGGATTTCATCTCAGCACATTTTATGGCTTTGATGGCCCAGTAAACAACGTCTTCATGTCCCTTTGGATCCAAGGCCCCTTGAATTAACTTTCCCTCTTCTTTGCAGGACTGACCAGAGTCTGTCAGAGATTTTAAAGTCTCGACCCGTTTTTCGATCACAGGGGGTAGGCTATCGGGGTTTTTAACTTTTACATCGGGAATTGTTTCCTTCGCTGTGACAAGAGGCGCATGCTGTTCAATAATAACCAGTTCGGGGCGACTTGAAAAATAAGCGCTTACTATGTTTTGACCTAAAAATATTGCCGTGAGGGGAACCAATGCAAAAACAGGAAGGCTGAGTCCCCAAGCCATCATTCGACTTAGTGCCATCGAAGAGGACCAAGTTAAGATGGGACCCATGAGTCGCCAAACGATGACAAAAACAGCCAATGTAAAAACAAAGGGAATCACAAAGGCCTGCCAAAAAAGAGGAACAAAAGGCATTTGGCCAATCAAGTAAATAAGTCCAGCCAAGAAGGTGGCTTTCAAAGCAGAAAAAATCCAAGGCCAAGAGTTATAACGTAAAGAACTAGGTAACGAGTGGGTGATCCAAATTCCCGCAGTGCTGAGCGTGTTAATGTTTGAAACTAAAGATAATAAAATTCCTAAGCCGACTGAAATAAAATAAGCGGGGTGATCTTTAGCTTGGAGATGAAACTGAACACCGGCGACAACGGCACCACCAAGTGCGAGAACAAATAAAAGAATCCAGGGTATCACTAAATTTCGTAGGACGTTTATTTTCATAGGGCCCAGCATAAGTCGAGGGAAGGAAGCCGGTCTAGCTTTGCTTCTGAAAAAATAGGAAATTATTAAAATTTTATTCTCAAATAGCTCTGAGTTGAGAAAAAGCCTCATTTTTTGTCGCAAAAAGTCAGATGGGATTCAATTCAACCAAGGGCCTCGTGGCTATAGGAGCATTGCAAGCCGCAAAGCCAAGACCAGTGTCTAAAAGAAGTCTGTGGGACTTTCTGGAAGTCTGCTTTTCTGACGTAATAAAAAGATGCCCAAATTAAGTTCAAGATTTTTGTTTTTGAAGTCCGTTCTTTTCGGAGGCGGTCTACTTATCGTCCCATTTTACGCGATGGCCGCAGACCTAGTCTGTACGAATGCAATTGGTGGAAGTTGGAATTTCGGGACCGCTCCAAAAAGCTGCAATGTCAGCCCCTTGGCCAGCACGTTGCAAACTAAAACCCAATATGACTCGGTTTTTTTTAATGATGCCGACGCCGTTTCCCTGGGTCGCCAAAAGTACATCACTTCAATGTATCCAGTGTTGCGTGATGTCGGCCGTTACTATATTCAAAAAAGAAATCCTGCGGCTTCGGTCACCGAAGTAAACTTTTTTGTTGAAGGGCTTTTTACCTTAGCCAATCAAGAAAGTTTTTGGAGTCATTATCGTAATGGCACAGATGGCGTTGTTAGATATATGCGTGGTGATAATTTGCATGGGCATGGTATGATGCAAGTCGATGATCGATCGCACGCGGCCGCTTTGAAAAAAGGCAAAGGCGTGGATTTGATCTACAACATGATGTACGGCCTGGATATTTTTTATGCCAGCTGGACAAAATCTGCAACCGCCACATGTATAAGCTCTCCGAGCGATTTTAAAAATCGAACGCGAGCGGCTTGGTCAGCTTACAATGGTGGACCCGGCGCCATTTGCCGCTGGAAAAATAAAAATACTGCAGGCGATCAGCAATTTTTAGCTAAGTATGATGCTAAATCCTGGTTGCCTTTTGTGGCGGATCCAAAAGCTCCTGTAACGGTGGATATAAAATGTTTAGCTGAAGGTGTGCGGCCCTGCGCTCCGCCTGGGAAGTCGCTTCCTCCACAGCCTCTTCCACAAAATCCACCGGTGGAATCAGTCACGGCTTACCACGAAGGCGAGATGATAGAAGTCGCCGCACAGTTCGGAATTAATCTTCGAGGCTTAAACGATGGAAAAGTTATTTTTCGCGTAGCTAAAGGCGCTCAAATTCGCGTCGATCAAATAAAAGTCCAAGGATCCGATAAAGAAGTTTATGTTAAGACGATTTACCAAGGTTCTGAAGGTTATCTTTATGGCGGTCACTTGAAGCCCCAAAAAACTTTTCATCAGTGGATGATTCCGGCGGTCCAATCACAAAATTCATTGGTGGCTTTGAAAGCCAACAAGCCTTATGGGTTTTTACGCGAATGTGCTGGGCTGACTTGTCAAAAGAAAGTGGCCTTGATTCGTTCATTTGGAACCGCTCCTCAGATGCAAATTCTTAAGCGTGAAGGTGCTTGG
>JAYWDA010000570.1:0-1593 GCA_043780105.1 Pseudobdellovibrionaceae bacterium
GGCTTTTTTATTAAAATAGTAAAAAACAGATATTATCGTTGCAGAACCTGGAATTTCGGGAACTTGCAACCAGCCATAATTGTGAGTTAATTCTATAGATTTAACAAACGATTTACACTCTGTGTCTGCTTCACTAGGAAAATCAACAGCAAAGCTGGTACAACCCAGTAGAAAAATCCCTAACAAAAACAGACCTTTTAAGTTTATCATTTAAGGTTGAACCCGATAAATCCATTTTTTATTTTGTCACCTTGTTTTGCGATATCCGCTAATTCCTGACCGCAGGCTCCGCGCATTAAACCTTCAATATAGCCCATCGAAACTTTTAACGAGTCATTGTAATTAATCGTATCAGAAGAAAAAATCATGCGTTGCCCCGGGTTAGTCTCAGACAAATCTGCGTAGAAGTGTTTTTTTGAATAACAAGAAAAAAAAGCCAAGATGCTTTCTTCGTTCGTACGCGCTTTCACAAGCTCAAGTACACGCTTGATTCCGGTTCTTTGGATTTCGTAATATCCTTTGTAATCTGTATGTAAGTTTTTATCTAGCACAGGTGGATTAAAATCAGGTCCACCACCGTTTCTAGAATGACCGTTGTAAATGACGACATCGGCTTTACCGATGCCGCCAAAGTAATTTTCTTCAGACTGCCGAGTTAAGAAATCTTGCCGTTCTTTCAACGAATTTTGGTTATCAATATAAGATTCAGATGCCGAAGCTTGGGTTAAGTGAATCCGCACCTCGATGTCTTCGCCGCGTAGTTCAATATGTTTAGTCAATAATACTTTACCTGATCTCGAGTCACCAATTTCTTCAAATCCACACAAATGGACTTGTGATCGCTGGGTGCAGGACTCGGTCAGTACAGAACGAATACCGTTGTAAATGCCGCGATCAAGACTTGGTGAATAACCCCAGTTTTTGCCGGCTGATACAATTTCAATTCCCTGAGAATCATCGAAGTATCCTAAAGCGTACCGAATATCTAAAACTTTGTTATTCATTATGTTTTTATACAATGGCTGACATTTATTTAAATCTTCATTATTTGGAAGTGTCGATGCTGGTGAGGCATCAATTTCTGCAGCATAGTTTTTAATGTAGCCAGTCGCCCAAGACTTGTAGGAATAAATATCATCGCCGCTAGCTGCGTGAGCCGTTGACATAAACAGGATGGATAGTATTAATTTTTTCATGGCGGTCTCCGGTCATTGCGGTTTTAAATCTCATATTAGGTCTTGCAATTACTGAAGCCAAAACGAATGGAAATGAACTATTAAATAGATCAGAATTTTCAGATAGTTAGCACTTTCGGGATGCTTACACCTTTTGGAAAAAGCGTTTAGGAATTTTATGAGTGACACTTTTTGTGATTTATTATGAGACAAATAACTGTCTCATAATAAGATTATGGATTGCTACCTGCGACGTTTTGATTCGGCTGAGGCGCCAACCAAACATCAACAATTTCACCAATAACTACTTTTTTATTTTTAAAATAAAAAACTTTTGCTGATTCGCGTTCTTCGGCAAACTTACCAATTGGTCGCAAATTGTTTGCTAAGTAATTTAAGGATATTTTTGAAACTTTTT
>JAYWDA010000571.1:0-2866 GCA_043780105.1 Pseudobdellovibrionaceae bacterium
TAAAAAGCTCCCAGCATCAAGCTTCCTAAAAAAAACTTCATGCCTTCCATCCAAGGGCCCGAGCGCGGTAACTTCTGCGCAAGTTGCGTAAAAGCCCCCATCACTAAAAAAATCACACCTAAGCCAATTGCATAAGTGAAAAGCAGAAAAAAACCTAAAACGCGATTTTGAGTTGAAGCCACAAAGGCCAATAACGTGACAAGCACAGGTCCGACGCAAGGACTTGCCACAACTCCGGCGGCGATCCCAGAAAAATAAGCACCCGCGAAATTAACACCGCTGGAATGTCGTTGAAATGATTGTCGCAAAGAAGCGGGGACTTGCAGTTCAAAAACACCGTACATACTAAGAGCCATCAGAAAAAAGATCAGGCACATCGTTCCGATCACCAAAGGGTGCCCCAAGCCAGAGCCGAAAAGTTGACCGCTTGAAGCTGCGACAACTCCTAAGATGGAATAGGTTGTTGCGATGCCGACAACATAAAAAAGACTGAGGGAAAAGTTTTGCAAACGACTGCGTTTTTGCGAGTCGTGACCCAAAATGGCTAGAGTGATCGGGATCATGGGGAAAATGCAAGGTGTGAAGCTGGTTAGTAAGCCCGATAAAAAAACTAATGCGAACGCTAGAAATAAATTTTTCTCTAAAGCATTTTTAACACCTTCGCCGCTGAAAGCATTCCAGGTTTTTGAATCCTGTAGATCGGGACGTGCTTGAATGGTTTGGGGTGTCTTCCAGGAAAACGGAATCGTTAATTCTTTTGTTTTTGGAAATAGGCAATAACTGTCCGAGCAGGCTTGATACGTCAGTTCGATTTTAAAATAATTTTTATTTTCAGAAATTTGGGTGGGTGCTTCTAGCGGCAAAGTTAGGATGGCATCACCTTCAACGCTAGCTCGATTTTTATTTGAAAACTTATCAAAAAATTGAACGGCCGGATTTATTTTGAATTCACTGTAATGGGTGCCGTCAGGTTCCAAGATAACAACTTTAAATTTATCCACATAAGCATGAAAATGCGGCGGCAGTTTTAATTTTAAAGACAGAACTGCGCCTTGCCCGCTATGAAGCTCGTAAGGTTGTAAAGATCCTTCGACCGATAAGGGATCTGTAACCTGTGTTTCAGGACTTTCGGCCTGAGTAGCAAAGGGAAATGCAAAAAAAAGAACAAGAAAATAAGGAATGAGTTTTCGCATGCGGTGATTCTAACGCAAAGAAAGCGCAAGGTCGAGAACTAGGACGCGTCGAAGGTCTGGATCGTTTGAAAAGCCTTAATCATTCATGCTTTGCCGCCGATGAAGTTGATGAAGAGGTATCACTATGGGATTTGTAGGTATAATCGTTGTGTTTGCGATGGTCTTCGGGGGCTTCATCTTCGCAGGTGGACACATGGGTGTAATATTTCACTCAGCACCTCATGAAATGATCATTATTGCCGGCGCTGCTTTGGGTGCCTACATCATTGCAAATCCGATGAAGACAATCAAAGCAGGCTTTGTTCTATCGATCAAGGCGATGACCTCAAAAGGTCCGCAGAAAAAAGATTACTTAGAACTTCTTCAAATGTTGTTTCAGCTTTTCCAAGTATTTCGTAAAGAGGGTCCGCAAGGGATCGAAAAGCATATTGAAGATCCCGATAAATCTGAAATTTTTAAAGCCTATCCCAGTTTTATGCATAACCATCATGCAGTGCACTTTTTGTGCGACACCATGAAGATCACTTTGTCAGCAGAGCTATCGCCCTATGACGTTGATGATTTATTAGATGGAGATATGAAAGCCATCCATGCTGAAGAACACATGGCCCAACATGCAGTGCAATCAGCCGGTGATGGATTTCCTGGATTAGGGATCGTCGCCGCGGTTTTGGGTATCGTGAAAACAATGAGTCACTTAACTGAGGGAACGGAAAAAATCGGATCTTTGGTGGCGGGCGCACTTGTTGGAACAATGCTTGGAGTTTTTGGAGCTTACGGTCTGATTGGCCCGACAGCTGTGAAGATTGGTGCTGATATTGAAGCTGAAGGTCGGTATTTGATGGCGATTAAAAACGCCATGGTTGCGCTTCAAAGAGGGGCGCCTCCTTTGGTATGTATCGAATATGCAAGACGATCGATCACTCCTGAAGAGCGACCCTCGTTTAATGAAATGGACAAAGCGACTAAAGAAATTAAGAAGGCTGCTTAATGGCAAAAAAAGAAGCTATCATCGTTATCAAGAAAATCACCATCGCTGGCGGTGGTGGTCATGGGGGTTCGTGGAAGGTGGCGTTAGCTGACTTCATGACGGCCTTAATGGCATTTTTTCTTGTGATGTGGCTTTTAGGTCAATCAGATCAAACTAAAAAAGCGGTTTCTGATTACTTTTCGACACCGTCAATTATTGAATATAATTTTCAGAACTTTGGTGCAGAGATCACTCTAGAAAAGCTATTCTTAGATCTTCTTAACGAGCCATTGAAAGCTTTCCAAAGTTTTATGGAACCCTCGGATAAAACGCCAAATATTTTGGATATGGGTTCGGCAAAAGTCGTAACGTCTTTTGTCGCGGATAAAATGACCGATCTAGCCAGAAACGTAAGTATCACGCAAGAGGGTTTCGAATTTGATATTCCTGATAATATTCTTTTTGACCGCGGAACAGCCCGTCCAACGGGCGAGTTCATTACGGTGATGGACCGAGTGCAATCTTTGACTGTTGGTCTTGAAGACGCCAACATTAATATTGCTTCAAATATGTTTATTCAAACAGTTCCTGGAGCAAGTCCGACATTAGCTCAGCGGGTAGCAGCAGAAAGAGCCGATTTAATCACAAAGAGGGTCCAATCCACGTTAGAGCATACGAGCGTATCTGTCGCGGGAAATACCAA
>JAYWDA010000572.1:0-5887 GCA_043780105.1 Pseudobdellovibrionaceae bacterium
TGATACGAAAACCTGTTGGATTATTTAAAGGATGAGACGCAATGTAATTTTCCATCATCGCTCGGCTGACTGGTGTGAAAGGCACTGTCCCAGTTGTTGAGCCTGAACTGACCGCACCACCGTTGGGTACGTTAGGAAGTAAGGGGCTGCCAACCGCAGGCACTGCTGCCGGCGCAGAATCTTCTGCCTTATCTTCTTTTTTAGAACAGCCTTGAGCGATGCCCATCAGCAGAACTAGAAGTAATAAGTTCGATGTTTTCATAATCAGCCTCCACCCGGTAAGAGTGCGAAGCTCATGCCGAAAGTGAAAAAACTTATCTAAGTCTATGAAAAGAGGAGGAGAAATGACTGTTTTGTCGAAATCTTAAACACTTCTAAAAGTGTCGAACCAAAAAAGCAGCTCCCCTTTTTGTCACTTTGCTTAACCCAAGTCTGCGATGGCCACAAAAAGTTCAGTCATTCCTTAGGCCTAAGGTGTCTCAGGGTGAGACAAAAAAGTGTGCAAACTTTAGCCGATCCGTTCTTAAAATGAGACATTTCCGTCAGCGCTTTGTCTTTTATTTGATCACCACAAAATTTCTCTTAAGGCCGCTAGAAAAAAACCGAACATGACCTTACTATGATTATAAGAGTAGGTAATATGACATCCACAGTTTACAGTTTGATCGCCGTCGGAGCCGTTTTGTTTTTCGCCGCTAGAGTGGTGTTTGGTTTTTAGAGCTTAACATTGTTCCAGCCAGGATCTTAATCTCTGCCTTTGGGTAGTAATGATGAAGGATCTTTTCGAAATCCCAACCCTGATGACCTAAGTATCGACTGCCCCACTGGCAAAGGCCGACGCCATGGCCAAATCCACGACCTTCAAATTGCCAATGGTTATTCTGACTTAAGATTTTAAACTGAGTGCTTTTAAAATCAAAAAAACCCATGGCCTCACGAAAAGCCGCAGCTTCAATTTTATTGGGGGCGCCTTGGTCCCAGGACATCTCAACTTGAGCCACTCGCAGTCGCCCTGGTACGCCAATGGCTTGAATTTTAGTCAGTCTTTGCGATCCTTCGGGCGCCCATTTTTTGAGCCTACGAAAAATTTCGGAATCAGATAAATTTAAACTCCACTGAGCTTTGGGATTTTGCGGGCACGAGGTATCGGTCACCGAAACCAATTCATCTTTGGTGGTCCAGGCCTCTTTCGAAGAGGCCGTCTCGCCCCCGCAGTCGGCATGGTAATAAGCTTTCAACACCGTTTTTTTGAGGACTCTAAGACCTGCCCCTTAGTTGATCGCACCGCTTCGGTCACTTTATCATATTTTGAGCTGAGCTCGTCGTCCCCTAAAAATCCATAAACTTGATCCAGGACGCTTGATTCTAGATGGTAGCTTCTTTTTGCGCGCTCTTTCATCACAGCCAGCGTGTACGAACGAGCGGCGATGGCTTGCGCTTTTAAAGTTTCAAGGGGCCACTGCGTTGGCATTTCATGAGCAAGGACTCCGATGACATATTTTTCTAATGGCACAAGGCCAATCACTTGCACCGAATTTTTTTCCGCAGAAAAAATAACTTTATCGGGAACTTTCTTGTTATTAATCAGCAGATGTGGCCCTTCGATGACTAAAAATTTTTCTTGAAAGATGAGGGGATGATTTTTAAAACCGTCCACCACCCAGCGACCTTGGTGGCCCTTTTGTTCGTAATGAAAGTTCAGTTTTTGAGTTTCTGGAAGAGCCACGGTTTTAAAAACCGATTCTAAACCTTGTAACCGATGAATTGAACCTTCGACTGAAAAAGTGCTTGAGTCTTCAGACCAAAGTTTTACGCGCACCCAGCCGCTGGTTGGTTCTAGCGCCCACGCTGTTGTACAAAAAAATAGAAGAAATAAAAACCGCATGCTTGTTCCATCCGTAGAACTAAAGTTTGAAGTTTTATTTAACCTGTCAGAGGGAAGGCTTGCCTAGTCTAGTTTTTGGCGGTCTTGATTCCTAAATGCGCCATGACGGATTGGAGGTGATTCCAGGTGATTTTTTTAAACTCTGGATGATGCTGCAAGTGATAAGGGCTGTAGGTTTCAAGAACGGCCGAGTTATCAACAAGCCTTAGTCCCCCACTTGTATCAGGATGATCTTTAAAAATGACCATCACATCAGGCAAAGTATAACTGTAAAAACGACGCAAAATATCTTTGTCATTCATCAGATGGCTATCGACATAAAGGACATTTTTATTTTCTAGTTTCATCGCTTTCAGCATTTTTTGAAAAAGCTCAAGGTGACTTTCTTCAAACAAACTTTCCATGGATGAAAAAATCGAGTTCACAAAAATCAGATCCCATTTCTGACCTAGTTCTAATTTTTCATCCGGATGAAAAAAAGAATCCCGAAGGTTTACATCCATGGTTTGAGTGAGCACCTGAGGGGCTCCCAGAACTCCACTGACATATTTTAAATAAGCATAATAGGGATTCTCGCTCATTTTTCCTCGTCTAATATTTTTTCGCTATCATCTTCGTTCAGCTGAAGTAAAATTCTTTCAGCCAGCACCCGATGAAAACCTGAAAGCTTGGCGATCTCTTCGGGGTCTGCTGTTTTAATTTGCTCGACTGAACCAAACTTTGTCAGTAATGCGCGTTTACGTTTTTCGCCCAAACCGACGACATAATCAAGCTCACTTTCAAGGCTTGTGGCCTCCCTGAGCTTACGGTGGTAATTGATCGCAAACCGATGCGCTTCATCCCGAATGCCCGCTAATATATGCAACCCTTCGGAATTCGACCGAAAGGTCACTGGATTAGAGCGCCCTGGCAGAAAAAACCGCTCTTCGGTGGAGCTGACATCGGCTTTTTGAAAGTCTTTTTCCGTCCGAGCTTTGGCCAGGCCCACCACTGGAATATTTTTCTTGCCCAGCTCTTCTAAGATTTTTACAGCTTGGGCTAATTGCCCTTTGCCACCATCAACGACGATCAGCTGAGGTTCGTCATACTCTAGGTGCTTAAAACGGCGAGCAAGGACCTCATACATGGAGGCAAAATCATTTTGCCCTTCCACTGTTTTGATTTTGTACCTGCGGTAATGTTCCCTAGCCGGAACGCCCTCTTCAAACACGACTTGCGAAGCGACGGTTTCCTTACCTAGTAATGTCGAAATATCATAACATTCAATGCGCATGGGACGCTCAGGAAGGCTTAGCTTTTCTTTAATTTCATCAAGTCCACGGCGCTTTTCTTCAGATTTCGAGACATATTTTTGGAAAGCCGCTTCTGCATTTTCGCTGGCCATCGCAACCAGTGCGCGACCCTTTTCATCAGTCGCATATCTAACGCTGACATCAGTTCCAGAGCGCTCTTTTAAAACTTGCTGCATCAGCTTAATTAAATCCATACCAATATCGACCGGCAGTAAAACTTCTTCTGGAATATAATTTTCATCATAATATTGATTTAAAAAATCCACCATCCATTCGCGTGGATCTTCTGAGGGATCGGCCGGATTTAATTGCGGCAAGAAATGCGATCTGCGACCGATCACTCGACCGGCACGAACGTGAATACTTTCCAGCAAACAACCGCGCTCATCACCAAAAAATCCAATGCCATCTTGATCGGCATCACTATCGGCGTTGATCACATGCTGCTTTTGTAAAATCGCTTTCACGGCCTCTAAAGAATCCCGTAATCTCGCCGCCACTTCAAATTTTTCTTCCACCGCGGACGTTTTCATTCTTTCCGTCAAAGTTTTGATCACTTTCTTATTCTGGCCTTTTAAAAATAACTTCGCGCCTTCAACTTCTCCTTTGTAATCGGCTTCGGAAATATAATCCACGCAAGGGGCTGTACAGCGACCAATTTGATGAGTCATACAGGGGCGTTTTCTAGAATTAAAAACAGCATCGGTGCAATCTCGGATTTTAAAAGTGCGGTTCAAGAAACGAATCGTCCCATACACGGCAAAGCCGCTGGTGTAGGGTCCAAAATAAAGACTGCCATCCCGCTTTACCTTTCGACTGACGTAAAGCCTTGGGTAGTTATCACTCCAACTCAGCTTAATATAAGGGTATGTTTTATCATCGCGCAGTCGGATGTTGTATTTGGGCCGATGTTTTTTAATTAAAGAAGCTTCCAGTAAAAAAGCTTCCACTTCGGTCTTAGTAATAATGTAATCAACGTCAGAAATATTTTGAACTAAGTACCGCGTTTTTGTGGAGTGATCTTTGCTATCGGTAAAATAGCTGCGAACGCGGTTACGTAAATTTTTAGCTTTGCCGATATAGATAATTTTTTCGGCAGCACTTTTCATTAAGTACACGCCACTTTGAACCGGGAACTCTCGGACTTTTTCTTTGACTTGATCTTTTGTTAAGCCTTTAGCTTTTTTACTTTCTTCGTCCATGGACCTACCAGGCCGGGGTTTTTTGAGCCCAACGCCACTGTTTCAAAGACATTTTAAATTCTAACTGTGCGACCCGCATGTCCCACTTAATTTGCTCCAGGCGTTGCCGAGAGGCCTCAGCCATTTCAGAACGACGTTTTTCGTAGTCCTCTTTAAGCAAGCGGTACTGAGCCATACTTTTTAAAACTTTATCTTTCATTTGTTCAACTTTTTCATCAGACCAGCCTTTACGTCTTAAACGTAAAGCTTCGGTCGCAATTTGTGCTTTTAAAATTTCAAACTGAGATATCTTTTTAAGCTTGCGAGCTAATCCCACAAAACTTAAAAAACGAATCGTCCATTTGGTCGGATCCCAATGATACCACCGAATGCCATTGCGATAATCGAATTGAAATTTATGATGAAAATTGTGATAGCCCTCACCGTGAGTTAAAATCGCCACGATCAAACTATCCCGCGCAGAAATATCTTCGGAATAAGTTCGTTTGCCTAAAGTATGTGACAGCGAATTCACAAAAAAAGTGCTTTGCTGCGTTACAAAAATTCTTAAAGCGCCGCCAACAATCAGTCCTCCAAAAGGAGAACCAAAAAAGTAACCAACAATCGTTGGGAAAATAAAACCCATAAAAATGGAAAGCGGAATAAAGTTTCGGTGCTGCCACATCACCAAAGAATCTTTTTCTAAATCGGGTGCGCGAAGGGGTTGCTGAACACTCGACTTTAAAAACAACCAACCCATATGAGCGTACCAAAAACCGCGATGAATATTATACGGATCTTTTTCAGTGTCCTCATGCGAATGATGTCTGCGATGATCCGAACACCATTTCAGCGCTGATCCTTGAAAAGCCGACGCTCCTACCAATAAAAACCAAAGCTTTGTCAGCCAATGGGCCTCATAACTTTTATGGGAAAAAAGACGATGGTAGCCAGCCGTCACACTTAAATTGGTCAGCGCCGCAAAGATCAAAGCAAACAAAGCCAGACCCCACGGGAAGTTATAATAATAAATATACAAAGGTAATGCGATCGCTACAGACAGCGGCGTCAGAATCAAAAATAAAGCAACAGTCCAATCAATTTTTTTATACCAAGCGGTTCCATTCATGGAATTATTGTGGCTCTTTTTTTAGGAAATGACTATGGGTCTTTTACTAAGCCTTGGTCGAGGCGCAGCAGCTCTTGGTTCCAAGTCGGAACCAAGCCCTTTGCCGAACAAAATTTAATTGCCCTTGGCAACCTTTTTAGTGTTGTCACATTTGTTAGAAACAAACACGCTTCGCTGATCGCAGGTCATTGTTGCCATCACAGGAACTTTTTCAAGTCCGCGAATTTTTACGCTGTACTCTTTTACCGACAAAACCGGTCCACAGGCGGTGTCTTTCGACGAGCTAAAGCTGGTTTTCTCAACCCCTTTGCGAATCGTCAGAAGAATTTTTTTGTCTTTAGCCGAATTGATTAAAGTATAACTTGAACCAATCGACATTGGCGTTTCATCAATTTCCGAC
>JAYWDA010000573.1:0-2413 GCA_043780105.1 Pseudobdellovibrionaceae bacterium
ATAGGGCGACCCTGCTAATTCAATTTTAAAAATCTCGCCCACCCGAGTGTCGCTTTGGGTCCCTAATACGGCCAAGGCCCCGTCGTTAGGGCTATCATAACTAATGGTCAGCGCTTTTGTTGTGTCACAAGTGGAGGTCAGCTCGTAAGAGGTCCCAGAGGTCACCCCAAAGCTTGGTAGACCCCAAGTCAACAAAATGGCAAATAGAGTTAAAAGGTGTTGATTTAACTTCAAAATAACCTCCCCCGAGGAACCGAACATTTATGCTAGCATCAATTAAATAATCTGCTGTTGATATATTCGGCGGGTTCTCAAATTAGGACGTAAGCTGAGGGGGGAATGCGAGGTAAATTCAGCCCAGGGACATAAAAGCCTTGGGCTTTAGTTTAAAACTAATATTATGTCGTTGCAGCGGTCTCTTCAGCAGCCGCTTTTTTGAATGAACCTTTTAAAACTTTAGCATCAAGCAAGAGCTTTTCTTTTTCAGGACCATTGATGTTTTTGCCTTTAGCCGTCACGACCTGAAAGCGACCTGATCGCTTTTGAGTGATTGTAAATTCTTTGAATTTCATCGGTGCAAATCCAGTCGCAGGTTTTGCCTTTGGGGCCTTTTTTTCAGTGGCTGCGCCTTTTGCTTTCTTAACTGCCATTTTGTTCTCCGTTTTTAATTGAAGCTTGGGACTTCAGGTTTGCATTTTGCTCGTAATCACTCTTAATCGTTTCAGCAGCTTTGGTCAAGATTGAATCAAACTTGCAGTTTCTTTTGAAATAAAACCTGCCCCGAGTGAGAGCGGCTGCTAGCTTCTAGTTGAACGCCCAAGCCGTTAGCCCGCGCATTCACTAAAAGATAATTCCTTTCGCCGGTGCTGGCGATCCGGCGAGAGTTAAGGATAAAGCCAGTTGAAACTGGAAGCCCCTTGCTGTGCACCGAGCTTGAGGTCAGCTCGAAGGTCTGATAACCAAGCGCCTGTTTTTCAATCTGTGAAATTTCGCTGTAATGAATATCTCCGGTGATAAAGACAACTTTTGAAGACATTTTTTTTAATTCATTCATTAGGCCTTGGAACTGAGCGGGATGATGGGCCGACATGGACTCGCGCCGTAAAAAGGACGGAAATATTTGACTGCCATTGATCAGCCAAGTGGGCCCCTTATTTTTTTGAATTAAGTCCATCATCCATTTTTCTTGAGCCTCGCCCCAGTGGGCAAAGCGGTCTTGTGAGTCAGCTTCTTTCCTAAAGCTTCGCCCATCCGTTAAAATAAATAATTGTGGACCAAATTGCAGCGCCGAGCTAACGCCTGGGCCTTTTATTAATCCCCGACAGTGACTTTCATTCTGGGCCATAAACGAAAGAAAGTTTTTCTGAGATTCTTTAATCCAAGGAAAGTTAAGGCTGTTGCCATCATTCCCGCCGAAATCATGATCATCCCAAGTTCCCAAAATAGGAACTAAAGTTTTACTAAAATAAATTTCCAAGGTCGCTCTAGCTTCACAAAACTTTTTCCATAAGTGACCAGGGTCGATACCTGTACTAGGAAGATCTCGGTCCACGTACACTTGATCGCCAATAAAAAAGATGATTTGGGGCTTTTGTAGAATTAAATTTTGCCAAATTTCTGGCTGGTGCAGTTTATGATCCATGCAAGAGCAAATAGCAATACGCAAGCTGGCTGAGGTCAAATCCAATGTCTTAAATTTTCTGACGTCCAAGATTTTATTATCGTCGGACCTAAAAACCGTTAACGTATAATCATCATCCAGACGAAGTTTAGAAAAATAAACCTTCGTAATTTTTTTGGGCTGCCCTGGTGAGGTGATCACTTCAATGCAATCAGGACTCCAGCTTTCTTGCTGAGAATTTGAAACTAAAAACTCGAGCTCCGTCCCAGCGTCATAAACAATATTGAATTGAGTTTTCGTTTCGTCGGTCGCGCCTTGAAGAATCGACGGGCCTTGTCGTTGGACGGGAAGTGCTGGCAATTGCGCTTGGGCGTGACGAGGCGCTTGCAAAGCCAAACTGCCGGCGATGGCCTGGGCAAAACTGAGCTTTAGTAAGTCCCTGCGTTTAAAGATCATAGGTTCTTTTTACGTTTTTGTCATAAAACTGTCCATGGTAAAAAACCATTTTTAGACCCCAAAAAACTTCGGTTTTTAGGGCCACGGTCTTGGATTAGGCGACTTAAAAATGTCGAACTTCTTAACATCGAGGAATAGTTTTCAATAAAAAAAGGTGCAAATATCCTCATAAAAACCTGGCACAAGAGTTGAATTCTTTAGCTAAGAACGTCAGTCACAAAGGAGATTTTTATGTCAAAGTGGTTTCAGGTTTTTGGATTTATTGGTCTATCCATGTTTTCATTCGCAGCAAAAGCAGAATTAGTTCATTGTGCAAGTCAAGGATATCAGTATAAC